>NZ_JBEGHD010000013.1:0-131043 GCF_049334165.1 Halocola ammonii | reverse complement strand
GTCACCTCACCACAGTTGTCTGAAGCTTCTACCAAAATAGACTCATCTACCATGTCGCATGGCATGTCTACTTCGATTTCACCTTCAATTACTGGTGCAGTTGTGTCAACAATTGTAATCACCTGTACGGCAGTCGATACGTTTCCGCATTCATCTTCTGCTGTGAAAGTACGTGTGATCGTGCTTGCTTGTGGGCAAACGCTATCCGCTGACACTTCATCTGAAGAAGTTACAGTTACAGCTCCACAGTTGTCTGTTGCTTCTGCCATCATTGATGGTACTTCAGCATCGCACTCGATAGTAACATCTTCAGGTACTGAAGTGAACTCTGGTGCAGTTGTGTCAACTACTGTGATTGTTTGTACTGCTGTACTTGCGTTTCCGCATTCATCAGTTGCTGTGAAGGTACGTGTTACCACATATTCTTGTGGGCACTCGCCATCAGTGATTTCATCTGATGATGAGATCATCACTTCACCACAGTTATCGAAAGCTGATGCTTCGTCTGTTGGAAGTTCCTGATCACATTCAATTGTTACGTCTTCTGGCACTACTTCAAATACTGGAGCAGTGGTGTCTTCCACAGTGATAGTCCAGGTTGCTGTTGTAGTGTTGTCACACTCGTCAGTGAGTGTCCATGTGCGTTCAATGGTGTAGTTCTGAGGGCAGTCACCTTCAATAATTTCTTCACCATTGTATTCGAGTGTTACTTCCGTGCAGTTGTCACTGAACGCTACATCAAGGCCTTCATTCGAAGGAACCTCTCCACATTCAACAGTTACATCTTCTGGGAAGCTATCAAAAGTTGGGGCAACATCGTCAACCAACGTAATGATCTGCTGGAACTCAGTAGTGTTTCCACACTCATCAGCAACAACATAATCACGTATGATTTTGCCGGCACATCCACCTGAAACTGGAGTGTCTTCGAATGTAATCGAAACATCTCCGCAGTTATCAGTTGCTTCAATCATCACTGAATCATCCACCATGTCGCATGGCATATCAATTTCGATGGTGCCTTCTACAACAGGAGCTGTAGTGTCAACAATGCTGATAACCTGAGTGGCTGTAGAAACATTTCCGCACTCATCTTCTGCTGTAAATGTGCGAGTAATTACACTTGCCTGAGGACATTCCTCATCTTGAGCTACTTCATCAGAAGAAGTAACAGTAACTTCACCACAGTTGTCAGTAGCTTCTGCCATCATTGATGAAACTTCTTCGTCACATTCGATGGTTACATCTTCTGGTACAGAAGTGAATTCAGGAGCTGTCGTGTCAACTACATTGATTGTCTGAACTTGCATCACTTCATTACCACAGTTATCAAAACCACGGAAGGTGCGCAAGATAGTGTAGCTGTTAGGGCAGTCACCTGGCTCTTCAACTTCAGTAAGTTCGATTTCTACATCTTCATCACAGTTGTCAGTTGCAGATGGGAAAACTGGTTCACCCAATTCCTCATCGCACTCCACTGTCATGTCTTCAGGGAAATCAACAAATTCTGGATCCGTTGTATCCTGTACTGTAATTTCAGTAGAAACTGAAGCTGAGTTTTCACAAAGGTCGGTTGCCGTCCAGGTCCACACGATAGTGTAGTTCTCTGGGCAATCTCCTTCAATAATTTCTTCAGACCACTCAACTTCCACTTCTCCTTCACAGTTGTCAATCGCTGACACTTCTGGAACTTCTGGAAGGTCATCACACTCTACGGTCATATTTTCAGGTACTCCTTCGAATTCCGGAGCTTCTGAATCAACTAGTGTAATGTATTGAGTTGCCGTAGTTTCGTTTCCACATCCATCTACTGCCGTGTAGCTGCGAACAATCACACCAACACAACCACCAGACTGAAGTGTTTCTTCATAAGTCACGTCAACCTCTTCAGAGCAGTTATCTGTAGCTGTAAGAATCAGGTCATCTGTCTCACCGCATTCTGCAGTAATAGAAACTTCAAATTCTTCAAATACTGGTCCTTCGGTATCTTCAATAACAATTACCTGAGTTGCAGTCGAAATATTTCCACAACCGTCATCGGCAGTGAATACACGAGTAATTTCGCTGTAGCACTCATCACCTTCAACTGACTCTTCAACTGTTACTGTCACATTCTCAGAGCAATTGTCAGTGGCTGTTGCCATCTCCAATTCAAAATCATCGCTGCACTCGTAAGTTGCATCTTCAGGAACGAAGGTGAACTCAGGAGCTGTTGTATCTACAACTGTAATTGTTTGTTCGAAAATAGCATCGTTACCACATTCATCTGTAGCAATCCAGGTGCGTGTAACAGTGTACTCGCAGCCTTCACCATTTACAGTTTCACCGGAGTAAACAATGTTCACATCTCCAGAGCAGTTATCAACGGCTTCAACACCTTCGAAAACTGCAGGTAGTTCCTCGTCACATTCTACAGTAACATCGTCTGGAACTACAGTAAATTCAGGTGCGATTGAATCATTAACGTAAATGTGCTGCTCTTGCATCGTTACGTTTCCGCAACCGTCTTCAGCGATCCACACATAAACAAACTCGTTGTCGTGAACACATTCTTGCTGATCATTTGGAGTAAAGCACTCTTTGTCAACATTGATGTCTCCAGCTCCTTCAATTGATTCTCCATTCACTGTACCTGTGTAAGTGAACCAACCACTCATACCTTCATTGGCATTTTTGTTATTGGCTCCAATTCCACATTGAAAACCGAAGTAGTAGCTATCCGGAGCGTGATACAAATTGAGGCTTGAACCTGCGAGGTCGCCAATACCTGTAAGGGTAGAAACTCCGTCAACAAGTTCGTAGTAGGTCCAGTCGAGGTAGTTATCACCTGCAAGACCAGCATCATCTTTATAAGAACGGCCAAGTGCACTCCACTCGTCCCAGTTCATTCCATTTTGGAACCACATGTCCACTTCAAATCCTTCATCAGGATTGTTCATATTGACAACGGCACCAGTGATTCTGGCACTTCCGTCAGCATAAGTCACAAGCGTTCCTTCGTCAACCCAGTCGTAATTAACTCCGGAAGTTAGACCCTCTTCCGAAAGAGTTGGCAGCCACAGCGACCAGTCCGGTCCGAGGCCTTCAGCAATGGTCAGCACACAGCTGTCCACCGGGTTTCCTATTTCACTTTGAAAGAACGGACCAGGCAGCATTTGCACGCTGCACTCATCAGTGGCTTCAAGCTCTTCCTGATCTGGCACATCATCGATACAAGCCACGGTGATGTCTTCCACTTCTGGGAAAACCGGGCCTACATCGTCAATGACTGTGATTGTTTGCGTGCACTCATCAGTTACACCGCAAGCAGATACAGTAAAAGTTCTTTCGATAATTTCTGTACAACCGTCTGCAGAAACAGTCTCGTCCGAGTATGATACTTCGGCTTCCAACTCTCCTCCGAGGCAGCTGTCGTTAAATGATATTTCTCCAGTGTTAACGGGGTCTAAGTCGTCTTCACAAGAGATTTCAATGTCTTGAGGGCATTCTAGCTCAAGATTCACCTGAGCCATTAACAAATGACTTGAGGCGATAGCCAGGGTTAAACATAAAGCACGAATGCCATTTTGGGCACTCCAAAATAAAATGCTACGCAGTACCCGCGATAGCAAATAGGTAGATGTTCTCATAATAACACATGATTTTGATTTCAGATTTTGAAACTAGATTTAAGACTTTCTTAAATGTTTTTCGGTTTTCAGTATTCCAATGTAAAGTACAGGATTTTATTCCATTTGTTCATCTTTTAAATGTTAAAATTCATCGTTACTTTACGTTAATTTATCGAAGCCACTGGATTAAGGCTAATTCCCAGATTTGAATCGACAAAACTCCAACTATTTTCGGCAAATTTCCATAACTAATCGATTTCTGACAACTTTGAAGACTACGAATTGTTAACGACTTTACGAACAAAAGAATTTTGAAAAATGAGTAAACCAAATGTGGGCGATAAAGCGCCAAATTTTGAAGGAGTAAACCAGGACGGAAAAAAGCTCTCTCTAGACGATTTTAAAGGCAAGAAGCTAATTCTCTATTTCTACCCCAAAGACATGACTCCAGGATGCACAGCTCAGGCCTGCAACTTAAACGAAAACCTGGGAGAACTGAAGAAGGAAGGATTTGAAGTGGTTGGAGTTAGTGCTGATGACGAAAAGCGCCATAAAAAATTCAGAGAGAAACACGATCTCAATTTCGACCTCATAGCCGATACCGAAAAAGATATTATTAATAAGTATGGAGTGTGGGGCCCAAAACAATTTATGGGTAAAAAATTTGACGGAATCTTAAGAACCACTTTCATCATTGATGAAGAAGGAAAAATAGAACATGTCATAGATAAGGTGAAGACAAAGACTCACACCGAGCAAATAAAAGATCTGGTTAGCTGATTTATTTTTTTATTGTACCTTTCTCTTTATAAGCACCTTGCGTCTAGCAGGGTGCTTTTATTTTCAAATGATTTGCCGGGTTCGTAAATACATTACGGACCAAAATAAATACCTTTAACCAAATTTAAAACAGACCATGAGCACAGACAACAAAGAAAAGATGAAGGCACTCCAGCTGACGATGGACAAGCTGGAAAAAACTTACGGAAAAGGAGCAATAATGAAACTCGGTGACGATGCCGTAGAAAAGATTGACGTTATTTCGAGTGGCTCTCTCACTCTTGACCTGGCTTTAGGAGTGGGCGGATTTCCCAAAGGTCGAGTAGTCGAAATTTACGGACCAGAATCTTCCGGTAAAACCACCTTAGCTATTCACGCGATTGCCGAAGCTCAAAAAAAGGGAGGCATTGCCGCCATGATTGATGCCGAGCACGCCTTTGATAGATTCTACGCAGAAAATCTGGGTGTTGACACTGAAAACCTTCTCATTTCTCAGCCCGACAATGGCGAACAGGCACTCGAAATTGCCGACAACCTGATTCGTTCTGGAGCTGTAGACATTCTGGTTGTCGATTCTGTAGCAGCTCTCACTCCCAGAGCTGAAATTGAAGGTGAGATGGCCGACTCCCAAATGGGACTTCAGGCGAGATTGATGTCGAAAGCCCTGCGAAAACTCACAGGTTCGATCAGCAAAACTGGTTGCTGCTGTATCTTCATCAACCAGCTTCGCGAAAAAATTGGTGTGATGTTCGGAAACCCTGAAACCACCACCGGTGGTAACGCCCTTAAGTTTTACTCTTCGGTGAGAATAGACATCCGCAGAGCAAGCCAGTTAAAAGATGGCGACAACGTAATCGGAAACCGAACGAAAGTCAAAATTGTTAAAAACAAAGTGGCACCACCATTCCAAAGGGCAGAGTTTGACATCATGTACGGAAAAGGAATTTCCAAAACCGGAGAAATTCTCGACCTAGGTGTAGATATGGGCATCATTAAAAAGAGTGGATCCTGGTTTAGTTACGGAGACACCAAGCTCGGCCAGGGACGAGATGCAGTAAAGCAATTGCTCGCTGACAACCCTGAGCTCTCCGAAGAACTCGAAGAAAAAATCAAGTCAGAACTGAAGAAATAAAATTTCTTTTTATTCATTAAAGTCCCGCTAATTGGCGGGACTTTTTCATTTTTGTCGCATGGTAAGAAACAAGGTAATTCTCTCGCTTATGGCTTTGGCTATAGTTTTGGCCAGCTGTGAAAACAAGAGCGAGGCTCCTACAGATTCAAAATCACAGGAAAAGGACCAATCTCCTCTCGACTCGATCAATCAGAAAATCCTGGACGATCCGAACGTGACTGAACACTATCTGACGAGGGCAAAACTGTGGACCGAAAAAGACAGCGTTCAGCTAGCTCTTGACGATCTGGATCGATCTCTGAGACTCGACTCCACACAGGACAAAGCGCTTCAAATGCAAGGGGATATTCTCTATAAAGAGCGCATGGTGAAAGAAGCGAGATACGTTTATGAACGCTGTGTGAGGTTTAACTCAGAAAACACAGACTGCCTGCTGCAGCTAGCTGAAATTGAATTCCTTCTGGAAAATTATGCAGAGGCATTCAACCTGATTAACGATGCAATGAAAGTCGACCAGTATGACTACGAAGCTTATGCGCTAAAAGGTGATGTTTACAAAGAAACGGGTGATTCGGCTCTTGCGGCATCCTCATACCAAACTGCTATCGAGCTGAATCCGCAGTTTTACGATGGCTACATAGTACTCGGTTTGCTCTACGGTGCTGCAGGAAAGGACCTTGCTATTGAATACTACGACTCTGCGATTGAGCTTGAACCAGACCGCGTTGAAGGACTTTACAACAAAGCCTATTACCTCCAAACAACTGGTTTTAGAGATACTTCCAGATACTCGCAAGCGATTGACATCTATAACCGGATTGAGGAACTCGACCCTGAAAATGCCACAGCCAACTTCAACAAAGGATTTATAAACCTGGAATACTGGCAAGATTACGTGGAAGCCGAAAAGGAATTCTCGAGAGCTATTCAAAAATACCCTGGCTACTACCAAGCCTTTTATAACAGAGGACTCAGCTTAGAGAGTCAGGGAAGGCTGGAAGCTGCAAGAAACGATTACAAAAAAGCTCTGAAGATAAAGCACGACTTCCGTGCAGCAGCACTCGCTCTGGCAAGGGTAAAACGCAACCTGGGGGAATAAAAAAAGGGAACCCGAATTCGGACTCCCTTTCTCCATTCTCCTATTGGAGAAGAAAAAAATCTATTTTTTAACTGCGTCTACCACAGCTTTAAATGCTTTTGGCTCATTCATTGCCAAATCAGCCAGCACTTTTCTGTTCAAAGCGATGCCTTTTTTATTCACTTTTCCCATGAACTCTGAGTAAGACATTCCGTACTGGCGTGCTCCTGCGTTGATACGCTGGATCCACAAGCTTCTGAAGTTTCTTTTCTTTTGCTTTCTACCCACATAAGAGTAGAGCATAGCTTTTTCTACGGCATTTTTGGCTACTGTGTAGACGTTCTTACGGGCTCCGTAATACCCTTTTGCCTGCTTGAGGATCTTTTTTCTTCTCGCTCTTGAGGCTACTGAATTTGTACTTCTTGGCATTTTCTTTTTGTTTTTTGGTCACAAGTGCTTCCGATCTCTGCGAAAGTCTTAGGTACTAATAACCGGGTTTAAACATACCGTTAATAATTACTGATTTTGCTTAAGAGCAAAGTTGCTTCTTAATGCTGGCTTCGTCTGACTTGTGAACGGTAGTCATCTTAGTCAGATTACGCTTTTGCTTGGTCCCCTTCTTTGTAAGAATGTGACTTTTGAAAGCGTGTTTCCTTTTGATTTTGCCAGTGCCGGTAAACTTAAAGCGTTTTTTGGCGCTGGACTTCGTCTTCATTTTAGGCATCGCTATTCTATATTATAGATTACTACTTCTACTTTTTCGATTTCTTCGGATTGATCATCATGGTCATACGCTTACCTTCGAGCTTAGGCATTTGTTCCACAACTCCATAATCTTCCAGTTCCTGAGCGAGTTTCAAAAGCAAAATTTCACCACGGTCTTTAAACACAATGGTTCTACCCTTGAAAAAGACAAACGCCTTCAGTTTAGCACCTTCACCCAAAAATTTCTTAGCGTGATTTAGCTTAAAATTGAAGTCGTGATCATCGGTATTCGGACCGAATCGAATCTCTTTTACTTCTACCTTGCTCTGCTTCGCCTTCAGCTCCTTTTGCTTCTTTTTCTGCTCGTAAAGGAACTTTTTGTAATCAATAATTTTACAAACTGGCGGCTTTGCGTTAGGTGAAATTTCGACAAGATCAAGACCTGCATCTTCTGCCATTCGCAATGCTTCTTCCCGGGAATAAATATCCTGGTTTTCCACATTGTCGCCTACGACTCTGACTTCAGGCGCATTAATCTTTCCGTTTATCCGATGTGGATCTTCTTTCTTTACTCTTCCACGAAATGGCTTTCTCTTTCTTATGGTTCTATCCTCCTATTTTTGTTAAACATCAATTCTTTTAGTAGCTAAGAAGCTTTTCAACTTCTTTGTTCAAAAACTCGGCAAAGTCTTCAATTGAGAAAGTTCCCAAATCTCCTTCACCTTGCTTCCGGGCAGCAACGGTCTGATTTTCAAATTCTTGCTCACCCAAAATAAGCATATACGGAACTTTTTCAATCTCCGCATCGCGTATTTTCTTTCCTACTTTTTCGTTGCGCTCGTCAACGAGGGCGCGAATATCGTAATTTTCAAGCAATTCTGAAACCCTGTTGGCGTAATCGTTAAATTTTTCACTCAGTGGCAAAATCCTGACTTGCTCGGGCGTAAGCCAAAGCGGAAACTTTCCGGCACAGTGCTCAATCAAAATTGCAACAAAACGCTCCATCGATCCAAAAGGAGCTCGGTGAATCATCACCGGACGGTGCTTCTGGTTGTCGGATCCAGTGTACTCAAGCTCAAACCGTTCAGGAAGGTTGTAGTCGATCTGCACCGTTCCAAGTTGCCACTTTCTGCCGATTGCATCGCGCACCATGAAATCCAATTTCGGTCCGTAGAAAGCTGCTTCACCGAGTTCAACTACAGTATTCAGTCCCTTTTCTTCTGCTACTTCTCGGATCGCCTTCTCGGCTTTGTCCCAGTTTTCCTGAGAGCCGATGTATTTTTCTGGCTTTTCCGGATCGCGCAAAGAAACCTGAGTAATGAAATCAGTAAACTCCAGTGTTTTGAAAATGTAGAGCACGATGTCAATCACCTTCCCCACCTCTTCTTTCACTTGATCTGGCGTGCAAAAAATGTGTGCATCATCCTGAGTGAAGCCGCGAACGCGAGTGAGGCCGTGTAGCTCACCGCTTTGCTCGTAGCGATAAACTGTTCCAAACTCTGCGTAGCGCACTGGCAAGTCCTTGTATGACTTTGGACGCGATTTGTAAATCTCGCAGTGATGAGGACAGTTCATGGGCTTGAGCATATAAAGCTCACCTTCAGCTGGTGTCTCAATCGGTTTAAACGAATCTTCACCGTACTTCGCCCAGTGACCGCTTGTTTCGTAAAGCGTTTTGTTTCCGATGTGCGGGCTGATCACAGGTTCGTACCCTGATTTCTTCTGAGCCTTTTTCAAAAAGTCCTCGAGTCTCGAACGTAACTCGGCACCCTTGGGCAACCAAAGCGGGAGACCCTGCCCTACTGTCTGGCTAAAGTGAAACAAATCGAGTTCTTTACCCAACTTTCGGTGGTCGCGCTTTTTAGCTTCTTCGAGCATTTCGAGATACTCATTGAGCTCTTTCTGCTTCGGAAAAGTAATTCCGTAAATTCTTGTGAGCTGCTTATTATTCTCGTCTCCTCGCCAGTAAGCACCGGCAACCTTAGTGAGTTTTGCAGCTTTTATATAACCTGTGTGAGGAATGTGTGGTCCTCGACAGAGATCAGTGAAATTTCCCTGAGTGTAGAAAGTTATCTCGCCATCCGCAAGCTCATCTATTAGCTCGAGTTTGTAAGGATCGTTTTTCTCTTTGTAATAATCTACCGCGTCACTTTTCGAGATTTCTTTTCGAACGTATTCGTTTTTCTCGCGAGCGAGCTCGAGCATCTTCTTTTCGATTTTCTGAAAATCAGCATCGGTAAAGGTGTAGTCACCAAAGTCAACATCGTAGTAGAAGCCATTTTCGATTGGCGGCCCGATGGCCAGCTTCACTCCTGGATAGAAAAATTCCAAAGCTTCGGCCATCAGGTGAGCACTACTGTGCCACATGGTCGACTTCCCACCTTCGTCATTCCAGGTTAACAATTTGAGCGAAGCATCGCTTTCAATTGGCCTGTCGGCATCAATAATGTCTCCGTTCACCTCCGCAGCAAGGACGTTTCGTGCCAGACCTTCGCTGATCTGACGTGCGATATCCATAGCGGAAGTTCCCTTTTTTACCTCTCTGACCGATCCGTCAGGTAACGTGATTTTAATCATGAATGCTTGGTTTTCAAAAGCGGCAAAGATAAAAAATTTAAGCGGTGAGCCCTTACTTCAAAAGGATTTTAGCGTTTCGTTTTAACCTTCTCCCACGACTTAATCTGCCAGTTGGTGTGAACCGTACAAATCGAATTTCCCTCTTCATCAGTAACACCAATTTCGCACCTAAAAAACACTTTACCTTCGCTCTCGAGTGGCGTCATGATTTCATTTTTAAGAGAAGACTCTGCCAGTTCAAAAAGGGCATAGCACGTACTCTTAGCCTGGTAGTGATATTTCACTTCGATACTCTCCATGATGAGGCGGTACTTCTCGGTGCCAAGCCTACTGAGCAGCATCAGGCCAGAACAGTATTCGGCTCCGGTAGCCAGAGCGCAGGCGTGAATCCCTTTAAGGTGATTGAGATTTTTCTTCCGATAGGGAATCTCAACCTCAACCACATTGTCCTCGATTTTTATCACTTTCAGTTTGTGCGGTCTGTTGAAAGGTATCACACGTGACATGATTACGTTAAACTTTTTACGTCCGATGCTTGAGGCCTTTGCGTCTTTAAAGATGGATTTCAGATTCATTCTTTCTGGTAAATAATGTAGTCGGCAAGGTAAAAAGATTGAGGACTAAAATGAACTGACAACCTGAGGGTTTTGAGTTCGTTTTCGGCCCAGACAAACTCGCTGAAATGGGCGTTAACATTGAGGAGCTTAACAAAAATTAACCGCCAGTTAAGATGAAGAGCTCTACATTTCAGGAAATTTGCGTTTGGTGTTTATCAGGCCAGTAGGTTTTAGACCGCTAGATTTGAGAAACACCACAACCAGAAAACACTGGTAATAAACGAACTATTTTTTCTGCCAGATAAAGAATGGAAGATATTAGCAACATGGAAAACAAACCAGAAGGAGCCACTACTATGGCTTCATCGGAAATTCGCGAACTCAACGAACGTATAGAAAAGGAAAGTGCCTTTGTGGATCTGATCCGCAGAGAAATGGAGAAAAGTATAGTCGGTCAGAAAGACATGGTCGAGAAACTACTCATCGGCTTGCTATCCAACGGTCACATTCTGCTTGAAGGTGTTCCCGGGCTGGCAAAAACTCTCGCCATCAAGTCGCTTTCTCAGACAATCGATGTAAAATTTAGCCGTATCCAGTTCACACCCGATCTGCTCCCTGCCGATTTGGTAGGAACGATGATTTACAACCAAAAAGAAGAAGCATTCACAGTGAAGAAAGGACCTGTGTTCGCCAATTTTATTTTGGCGGATGAGATCAACAGAGCCCCGGCCAAGGTGCAGAGTGCGCTTCTTGAATCGATGCAAGAGCGACAAGTAACCATTGGACCCGAAAGTTTTCCTTTGCCGGAACCGTTTTTGGTTTTGGCCACTCAAAACCCTGTGGAGCAAGAAGGAACCTATCCCCTTCCCGAAGCTCAGGTAGACCGTTTCATGCTAAAGGTGGTTATTGGCTATCCTTCCAAGAAAGAAGAGCAACAGATCATCAGAAACAATTTGAAGGCAGGAAATTATCCCGAGCCTTCCAGCGTGGTGAAACCGGAGGAAATCATCAGAGCTCGTAATACCGTTCGAGAAGTTTACATGGACGAAAAAATCGAGCAGTATATTATCGATATCGTTTTTGCCACCAGAAATCCCGAAGAGTACGGACTGGGACATCTCAAAAACCTCATCGACTTTGGCGGATCGCCAAGGGCGAGCATTTCTCTTGCTATAGCATCCAAAGCACACGCATTCATAAACCACAGAGGCTATGTGATTCCCGAAGATGTGCGCTCAGTTTGCATGGATATTTTGCGCCATCGCATCGGCATCACCTACGAAGCCGAGGCGGAAAATATTTCTCAAGAGCAAATAATTACGGAGATTTTAAATAAGGTGGAGGTGCCATAGATTCTCTTCCATTTTCAATTTCACGAGCCAGTTTAGCCGATCGTTTTTTTATTAATAACCAGTCAGCATCCACACTTTGGAAACTTCCGAACTGTTAAAGAAAGTACGCACCATTGAGATCAAAACCCGGGGTCTGTCCAATCAGATTTTTTCGGGCGAGTATCACTCTGCCTTTAAAGGCCGTGGTATGGCTTTTAGCGAGAACAGGGAGTATCAACACGGAGACGAAATTAGAGACATAGATTGGAATGTGACGGCCAGAATGGGCCATCCGTATGTGAAAATCTACGAGGAAGAACGCGAGCTCACAGTTGTTTTGATGATTGATGTGAGTGCATCTCAAAGTTTCGGCAGTCGCGAGCAACTGAAAAAAAACCTCATCACCGAGCTCACGGCAGTTCTCGCTTTTTCGGCCATTCAAAACAACGACAAGATTGGAGTGCTCTTTTTTAGCGACAGAGTCGAAAAATTCATTCCTCCCAAAAAAGGAAGATCGCACATCCTACGCATCATCCGCGAATTGCTTGATTTTGAACCCGAGGGAAGAGGAACGGATATTTCCTGTGCCCTGGATTACTTCAACGGAGTTGTGAAAAAGCGCTGTATTGGCTTTGTAATTTCCGACTGGCTGGACGACAACTATTCCAAAGAACTTCGGATAGCCAACCGTAAGCACGACATCGTGGGCATTCGCGTGCATGACAAACTGGAAAGTGAGCTACCCAATGTGGGGCTCGTGCAAATTGAAGATCCTGAAACGGGAAAAGTGAACTGGATAAATACCGGCAGTAAGAAACTTCGAAAAAAGTATGCCCTAAAAGCAATGAAACACGATAAAGAAACACAACTCACCTTGCAAAGATGCGGTGTGGACATGGTTTCTATTGCAACAGATCAAAACTACGTAGGACCGCTGATGAAGCTTTTTAAAATGAGAGGCGCATGATAAGAGGTTTTGCCATAATTGCTTTTATCCTTTTTTCTGCCCAGGTCTTTGCGCAGGTAGAAGCTCGCATGTCTCTGGATACTAACTGGATGCTCGTAGGCGAGCAAACTACGCTGCGTGTAAATTTGGAATACACTCCGGCAGACTCTGTGGAGAGTGTCACTTGGCCTGTTTTCAAGGACACGCTGGTTGATGGAGTAGAAATCCTTGAAAAATCTCCGATCGACACGACCATTCAGGAAGGAGAAGACGAGAGCTTCACTTTCACCGAAAACCGAGAGTTCCTCATTACTTCTTTCGACTCGGGCTACTATGCGATTCCACCACTCACTTTTGAAGTTGATGGCAAAAAAATTCAGACCAACGCTCTTCTACTCGAGGTTCACCTTTCCGAGCTGACTGTTGATGCGCAGATGAAAGACATCAAAAATGTGATCTCTCCTGAGTGGACTTTTTGGGACTGGCTCAGAGCAAATCTCATCACAATTCTTTTTGTAGTAGTTGGCCTTGTGATCGTAGCAGTATTTTTCCTTGCCGGAGGTGTTGAGGGAATTAAAAAGTTGTTGTCCGGAAAAAAGGAAAAAAGCGAACCAACCACTCCCCCTGCCCCACCTCGCCCAGCTCACGAAATTGCTCTCGAGGATTTGAAAAAACTGAAAGAGAGCCGCTACTGGCAGCAAGGCCTGGTAAAGCATTACTACATCAACCTGTCGGATGTGGTGAGAGAGTACCTTGAGAATCAATTTGGTATCAACGCTCTCGAAGAGACTTCCAGAGATATTCTCATAAAGATGAGACACATGGAACTCAACCAAAGTACTATGAATCTACTGAGGCAGATTCTCATGCAATCGGATTTGGTGAAGTTTGCCAAGGAACAGCCAACACCTCAAGAGCACGAACAGATTTTGGACCAGGCTTTCAAGTTTATCGAACAAACTACACCTGTAGCTGATCCGGAGACGAAAGGAGGTGACCGATGAAAGACCAACGCATTTCAGCAGTAGTTTTTCTCTTGCTTTCAAATCTAATTGCTCTCGGGCTTTGGTGGTACTTCAGAGATTTCTATGAATATGAAACCCCAGATGCATTTTACCTGCTTTTGCTTCTTCCTGTAATAAGTGGCATCTACTTGTGGCGAATCGACAAGTGGCAATCCGGGGTAGTACTTTCGAGTTCCAAATTTTTACCGAATGAAACAGGTCACTGGCTGGGCAGACTACGACACGTCTCCATTTTTCTGGAGTTAATTGCCTTAGCGCTTCTGGTGATTAGCATCGCCCGACCTCAGTCTAAGTCGAGCTACGAAAACATTTCTAAAGAAGGCATCGACATCGTGATCAGCATGGACGTTTCAGGGAGTATGCTCGCCAAAGACTTTGAGCCAAACAGACTGGAGAGTGCCAAGCGAGTTGCTCAGGAATTTGTGGACTACCGCCCCGATGACCGCATCGGCCTGGTAGTTTTTGAAGGAGAAAGCTACACGCAAACTCCCGTCACTACCGATCACATTGTTGTGAAAAACGCTATCGAGCAAATGGAAAGCGGCAAGGTAGAAGGAGGAACAGCGATAGGAATGGGACTGGCGACTGCCGTCAACCGCCTCAAAGACACAGAGGCAAAAAGTAAAGTGATTGTTTTACTCACCGATGGAGTGAACAACCGCGGGCAGATCAAACCTCTCGATGCTGCACGCATTGCAAAAACATTCGACATCAAGGTGCACACCATCGGTGTAGGATCACGAGGAAATGCGCTCACGCCAGTGGGAGTAAAGCCAAACGGTGAATACATTTTCGACTACCGAGAAGTTGAAATTGATGAAGAAACGCTGACCAAAGCAGCAGAAAAAACAGGTGGGAAATATTTTAGAGCTACTTCTCCAGAAGAGCTCCAGAAAATTTATGCAGAAATTGACAAGCTAGAGAAAACCGAATTCGAAGTCACCGAATTCAGCAGAAGGACAGAAGAGTTCCTCGACTTTGGAATAGCTGCAGCGGGGTGTTTGCTGCTGGCTTTTTTACTTAAAAATGTGCTTTTCAGAAATATTTGATGAACAGCGAAAACAAAACATATCGGCTTACTGCAAGCATTTGGACCATCGTCATTTTCGAATTGACGTTTTGGCTCTCTCTTGCCATTTTCTGGTATCTGGCTCCAGAATTTTTGCCGGGGCTGAGGCTCCACAACCCAGAGTGGAAATGGGCATTGCTGAGTCTTCCGGTTTTGACCGTATTTTTTATTCTATTTTCTGTATTGAGCTACAGACGACTAAAAAAGCTCAGCGACCTAAAGCTTACTTCTTTTATTGTCCCTCATCGTTCTCCGCTTAAGTCCACTATTCGCTTTTTGATTCTTCGCCTCGCTTTAGCCCTCGTAATTTTTGGAATTATCGCACCTAAAATCGGAAGTCGGCTTGAGGAAGTGACTACCAAAGGCGCAGATCTGATGGTTGTTTTTGATGTATCGAAGAGCATGCTGGCAGAAGATGTGAGCCCAAGCAGACTGGAGCGCGGTAAACTTTCAGCCCAGCGACTTATTGAAGAGCTACACGGAGACAGAATTGGCCTGGTAGTTTACGCCAGCGATGCGTTCGTGCAAATGCCCATAACATCCGACTACCAGGCAGCTCGATTCTTCCTCTCTTCGATTTCTACCAATTCAGTTTCTCGGCAGGGAACCTCGCTGGGCAACGCAATTGATCTTGCGGCAAATTCCTTCGACAAAGAAAGTGCAACCCAGAAAGCGATTATCGTTATCACCGATGGTGAAAACCACGGTGACAATGCTATCAACGCGGCAGGACGAGCGAGAGAAAAAGGAATTACCGTTCACGCTATTGGACTTGGAACTGCCAGAGGAGCTCCGATTCCTAAAAATCCCGACAGCCGTCAAAAAGATTACCTTAAAGATGCGGATGGAAATGTGGTAGTTTCCCAAATGAACGCCACACTCTTGCAAGAGCTAGTTGAAAAAGGCGATGGTGTATTCGTGCAGTCTGCAGAGAGCTACGTCCCGCTAGACGGCATTCGCCAGGCTATCGGAGAAATGCAAAAAGCGGAACTCGGCACTTTCAATTTCACTGACTTTGAACATCGTCACCAATACTTCTTCGGTGCCGCGTTGTTAATGTTAGTAGTCTACATGCTGCTAAGTGAGCGAAGGTCGAATTTCACAAAAACCAAAACATCATGAGAGTAGCAATCCTGATAACGGTTTTCTCGGTGCTGTCTGCGAGCATTTTTGCCCAGGAAGAAAAAAGGAAAATTCTCGATGGCAACGAAAAGTACGATTCTGAAGAGTATACCGAAGCTGAGGAGCTTTACAGACAAAGTCTTCTAGAAAAGCAAACTCCCGAAGCACTTTTTAATCTCGGGAATGCACTTTACCGACAAGGCAAATTCGCGAAGGCAGCAGAAACTTTTAGGCGAGTAACTCAGTCTGAAGAAGCATCTGATGAGTTAAAATCTCAGGCTTATCACAACCTGGGAAACAGCTACGTTAACCAACAGGAACTTGAGAAAGGAGCTAATGCATTCAAAGACGGATTGAGGAAAAACCCGAAAGACGAAGACACTCGTCACAACCTATCTTATGCCCTGCGACAGATTCAGCAGATGAAGAAGCAGCAGGAGAAACAGCAACAGGGGAAAGAAGGAGAAGAAAGCGAAGATGGCCAGGAAGGAGCAGGTCAGGAAGAGGGAAATGAAGATAATCAACAAAACTCTGGTGAAGAACAAGGTGACAAAGGAGAAGACGAAGGTCCAAAACCCGGAGAACAAGAAGGCGAACAACAGGGAGAACAGCCTGGTGAAGTGCCAGATGAAATTAGCAAGGAAGATGCAGCCAGAATTCTAAATTCGCTAAATCAAAACGAGCAGCGAATTCAGGAAAAGGTGAGAAAGAAGAAAGAATCCAGGGACGAGAACGTGGAAAAAGATTGGTAACTCAAATGAAAAAGATTGCGCTTTTCATATTTATCTTACTGCTGAGTGCCGGTACCGGGTTGTCTCAGGCTGACGTGGAACTCGAGGCCACTGTGAACAAAACGACCATCTCAATTGACGGTTATCTCAAGCTTCGATTTACACTCAAAAATGCACGTACCAGAATTGAAGTTCCCGAGATGGAAAACTTTCGGATTGTGCAGGGTCCACAAGTTGGAACGAACACAATAATTGTAAACGGAGAAGCCACTCGCGAGTACTCTCAAACATATCTCGTGAAGCCGATGAAAGCCGGAACTCATCGCATCCCTCCGGCTCAGGCCAGTGTGAATGGAAAAGTTTACAAGTCGAACCCGATTACAATTAAAGTACTCGAAGCCAGCGCCACAGAGCAGCCCAACAGCAACAGCGATTTTTTTATTGCCGCTATTCCAAACAAAAGAAAGGCTTACAAAGGCGAGCCGATTACGGTTGCTGTTAAACTCTACTCTCGCTTTCGGTCGATGCAAATGACTGAACTCAACTTTCCGGAGCTGGAAGGTTTTTGGTCGGAAGAGCTCACACCAGAAAACAACGGCTGGCAGCGAGAAAACGTTAACGGTAGAGAGTTTCTCACCATGGACATCAAACACTTCATTCTGTTTCCTCAGAAAACAGGCGAACTGACTTTCGGTGGTGTCGAGCTCTCTGCAAATGTGTCCACCTCAATTTTTGGAGGCGGCAAGCGTTACGACATTCGCAGCACTCCTATAAAGTTTAAAGTGCTTGATTTGCCCCAACCTCCTGCTGACGCCAAAATGATCGGCACATTCGATCAGCTTGAAATTAGCAGTGAAATTTCGCGCACCTCTGCCGGAGTTAATCAATCAATTGAACTGAGCCTCAACTTCATCGGAAGCGGCAACCTCAATCTTCTCAACCAGCCGGAGCTAAATTTTCCAAAAAGCTTTGAGCTCTTTGATCCGGTTACAGATCAAAATATTAACGTTGGCAGAAGCGGAGTTACTGGCCAGAAGGCTTTCACTTTTATGATGATTCCGAGGAAAAAAGGAACCTTCAAAATTCCCGAACAAAAGCTCGTCTATTTCGATTCGCAGGCCGATGAGTATCGCACGCACACTATTGGGCCTTACGAAATAACAATCCATGAGACGGCAGAGGGCACTGGTGGAATGACCTACAACAGCAAAGATCAGGTGAATGTGATCGGGCAAAACATTCGGGAAATCAAAACAGAATCAAAGCTGACTAATTCTAGTCAGCAGTTTTTTGGATCAACACTGTTTGTAGGGCTGCTGAGCTTGCCAGTAGTCATACTTATTTTGCTTTTCTTTTATGGGCAAAAACTCAAGGCGGAAGACAAGGACGTTAAAGGGACCAAGTTGAAAAAAGCCGGAAGAGAGGCGCTGAGGCAATTTTCAAAAATAGAGAAACAGTTGTCTTCGCTTTCCGACAACGACTTCTATTCTCGACTGTCTTCAACCATTTACAGCTACATTTCTGTAAAGTATGGAATAGAGATGGCGGAACTCAACAAGAGCCACATCTCTGAAGCAATGGAGGCAAAGCACAGCAAAGGTGAGATCGACAAAACAATTGAGATTCTAGAGACCTGTGAGATGGCTCAATTTGCACCTTCATCGAGTTCAGACAAGCTCAGTCTACTCAATGACTCAAAGGCACTGATTAAAACTTTAGAAGCTTCAGAAAGATGAAAAACCTGGCATTAGCTTTTTTGACCTCTATAATTTGCGCTTCTGGCGGAATTGGCAAGTTGCAAGCGCAGTCTGACGCTCAGGATGCTTTTGAAAGAGGCAACGAGGCCTATCAGTCGGAGAACTACGAACAGGCCCTTGAAAACTACCTTTCAGCAGCTTCCGATGCCCATTCGTTTGAACTTTATTTTAATCTGGGCAACACCTACTTCAAGCTCGACAGCCTTGGAAAATCAATTTTGTACTACGAAAGAGCAAGAGAAATAAAGCCAAAAAACGAAGACATCGTTGTCAACCTTCAAATTGCCAGGCAACAGCTAATCGACAAGATCGAACCTCTGCCGAGTTTGGGAGTGAACAGTTTTTGGGAAAGAGTAACGGCAGAATCCAATCTGACTACCTACGCCACACTGAGCATTGTGGGACTTTTTCTAAGTGCTGCCATTTACCTGTTGATGCTTCTATTCAGAAACAAACCATCCTTGCGCTCCCCATTGCGAATGGTCTTTATCTTCCTAATGATTTTTTCCCTGGGTAGCTTGTTTCTCGCCTATCAGACCAACAATCGCCTGGAGAGCCAGAAATCAGCTGTGATTATGGTACCGGTAACCGATGTAGTTTTATCTCCCGAAGGTTCGGCCAAAAAAGTTTTCGAACTTCACGAAGGAACCAAAGTGGAAATCACCGAGCGCTCCGGAGAGTGGGTAAAGGTAAAGCTAGTGAACGGCAGCACTGGCTGGCTTAAATTTAAAGCACTGGAAGTGATTTAGAGAGATACTCAATCTCGAATGGTTCTGGTATAAAATAAGAAGTCCCCCCGACTTTTCGGGAGGACTTACTTAACCTTAACCAAAATACTTAACTACTTAATCAACTAGTAAAACTGTTGTTTTTCAGTCTAATTAAGAGCTATGAAAAAAACTTCTATTACAGTTTTTCATGAACTGACCTCTGATGTGTCAGTTTCAATGTTTATACAACAATAACCAATCCTACCCTACCACCTCCCCCCTCTTCAGCACGACCAAACTGTTAACAAAAGCCAAATCCGCGGATAGCAGACGTCAGCTGAGTGTAGGAGATTTGACAAGTGAAAGAAGCATTAAGGAGCCGATCGTACCACGCTCTTTTTGAGAGAGTCTATTCCACAGAAGAGTGAAATAATTTGCCGACAATTGAGGGTTAGGACAAAAAAAATTCTCCCCGGAATTAACCGGGGAGAACCCTTAACCAAAACTAAACTAATTGTTGAAGCTTGCTCTAATTACAAACTCTACCTATTCTGGAGTTGGTTTACGTTTACTCTTGAGATATCGTTTCAGAAAAAGGAAACTTTTACTAAAAAAATTCAAGGCCATTTGAGGGTCAAATAATTAGGAACAAAAAAACCCGAAAAAGAATGCTGATTGATTCAATTTCGGGTTTTTCAAAGTGGAGATAGGGGGGCTCGAACCCCCGACCTCTACACTGCCAGTGTAGCGCTCTAGCCATCTGAGCTATATCCCCAATTTGGGTTATGGGACGGCAAATATATAGAATTAATCAAACTGAAAATTGCCAACTACTGACCTTTGCTAAATTTGTTCAACAAGACAAAAAGTACATTAATGGAAGCAAGAGAAATTTGGATAAGCGGAGTTGTTCAGGGCGTTTTTTTCAGAAAGTCAACACAGGAAAAAGCTCAGTCACTAGATCTCAAAGGCTGGGTTAAAAACCTCGATGACGGCAGAGTTCAGGCATGGGCAGAGGGTGAATCTGAGAAACTAAGGCAACTCGAAAAATGGCTCCACAAAGGCCCTGACCGGGCGGAAGTGGATCTAGTGAAAATTGAAACTCGAGAACCCAGGGATTATTCAGATTTCGAAATTCAGAGATAAAATCGCCCGCTACGGATTATTCTGCTGCTCCAGCTCTTCGAACTTGTCAATTTCGAGTGTGTAGTGCTGACCTCCTGATCTGTACTTTAACACTCCGCCCTGCTCAAGCGAAAGCCCACTCTTGGCATACTCAATTTCCTCCACCACTTCAGGACCTTCATCGTTGTAAAATTGTCGCTGAGCTGTTAGAACAAGTTTGTCTACCTCTCCAGAAGCATCCAGTGTGGTGGTAGAACGTCCTTCACCTATTTGCAGGGCTGCAATGGGTAACCTAACATCCTCCACCAACAAACTGTCGAATTTTGTCGGCAAAGGCATATTCCCCGAAAGAGTGATTTTGTAGGTTCGAGTACTTCTCAAGTTGCTATAGGCACCGGGAATGGACTTTTGCATGGTGGCCTTTTTCAATTTCAGGTCAGGCGCAAATCCATTTGCGTTATCCCTTTGGCTGCCGCAAGCGACTATCATAAGCACTGCACTAATTAAACTCACTAATCCGATACTCTTTCTAATCATTTCAAATTTGATTTAAAGCTGTACTATTGCATTCTTGTAAGTGTACAGGGCAAAAATTATGCACTATTTTGTGAAATCCTAACTTGTGGGGATAAGAAAATTGCGATCGACTCTCAAAAAAATTCTGGATGCGCTGAATATTCATGTTACTAAGAATCAGCGCTACGACTTCGAAACCAAGAAAGTAATGCAGCGCGTTTTGAAGCAGGACTCCAACTGTGTGGACGTTGGCTGCCACGAAGGTGATGTCTTAAAACTCATTTTTCAGTTTGCGCCCAAAGGTCATCATTTTGCATTTGAACCGTTGCCAGATTTCTACACCTTGCTGAAATCACGCTTTGGCGATAAGGCAGAAGTCCACAACCTTGCTCTAAGTGATAAAGAAGGGGAGTCGAAATTTCAGTTTGTTGTCAACAACCCAGCCTACAGTGGCTTCAGGCAGCGCACCTACCGTTCTGTAGATGAAAAAATCAAAGAGATCACTGTCAAAAAAGAAAGATTGGACAGTATCGTTCCTTCAGATCTAAAAATCGACTTTATCAAGATTGATGTGGAAGGAGCGGAGTTAGAGGTGCTGAAAGGTGCTTCAGAGATTATTAAGAAAGACAGGCCAGTAATTGTTTTTGAACACGGAAAGGGCGCTTCGGACCACTATGGCACTACCCCAACGATGATCTACAATCTGCTAACAGGAGAATACGGTCTTGAAGTCTACAGGTTGAAAGATTTCCTCAAAGATCAACCTGCTCTGAGCAAAGCATCGTTCACCTCCGATTACAACTCCGGAAGGGAGTATTATTTTATGGCAGTCTAGAGCTTTAGGCAATCCAATCACCAACAAGAAAACGCCACAGAAAATAAACTTGAGTCAGTACGAGAAGCATAAGAATTCCGGTTTTTAGACTAGCTCTTGGCAATCTACGAAATTGCTGACCTGGAATCGATAAAATTAAGGCTGTCATCAGAACCACGAGCAATAACCACTTCAGCAAGGCCTGGATATGAACGAAGGATCCAAACAGCAAACTTGTCACCAGTAGAGAAACCGGTACCCACCACCACCTTCTTATTCTTTCTATTTTGGAAAGCCATCCGAGAACGACCAGAAAGAAAGGCGTTGCAAAAATGAACCTATTTAAACTAAAGAATTCCCCACCACGATAGATTAGTATTAGCATGGTGGTGCCAGCCAAGTACAAAAGCGAAAAAATCTCTTCTCTCCTCAGGTGCAACTTCTTCCGAAAGAAAGCCAAAATAAACATCATTCCAGAGCACGTTCCCGTCCAAAAAGCTATTGCATCAAGCTTCACAATATTATTTCCTCCCCAGGATGAAAAAGGGAATTCAGGAAAGCCAATCTGATTCCCCCATAGTTTCTGCGCTTCCAGAAATGTGAAGAATTTACGTGTATCCAACCATTGAATGTAGAAAACAAAGGCCAACCCAAGCAAGCTCGCCAACGTTCCAGCCATTGGAGTTTTCCAGTCAAACTGCGTTTTTATTCTGACGAACTCAAGAAGACTTACCAACCAAAAAGCGGGAATAAAAACAGCAATTGTCGGACGACAGGTTGCTGCTAAAAATGTGCCTACGGCAATCAGCCAAAACCACCGATTTCTGAGTCCAATCAGTAACAGCACCGATGAAGCAAAGAACAGAGCTTCCGAATAAGGGAGAAAAAAGAAAATCACTGAGGGCAACGCCAGGTACAATAATTGAACGCGGCTTGAAATATTTAGCTTCCATGATAGCAGGCTTAAAAAGAGAATGTAAAGCAGACCATTCAAAATGCTGATATTAACAGCTCCTGACACAACAGACCAAAAAAGAGGAAATAAGGGGAAATAGGCCGTTAACCAGGTTTCGGTATAGCCCGTTTGCGCAATCTTTTGATAATTTTCTGCATCAAAATAAATCAGGTTTGAGATCGAAAACTCTTCAACTAATTTTAATTGAACTAAGACGAAATAACCTACGGTAAAAACTGTGCAGTAATAAACAAGCGTTAATAGAAACCTCCTGATAATATCAGAATTGATACTCATCACTGTTTCAAAAATTTGATTGCATTACTGCTTACTCCTTCACCTTGAAGTCTAATGAAGTAAATACCAGCTTGTAGAGTTTCTAAATTAATGGTTGAGCTGGTTGGCGTAAGAGGTATAGTCAATACTATTCTACCGGACAAGTCGTAGATTTTTGCCTTCGGACTTGCTGTCAAGCCATGATTAATTGTTATCTCAGTTTTTGCGGGATTTGGGAACACGCGAACTTCGGAGTGTACAAATGAATTCTCAGCAATTTCTGTAGCGAACTCATCTTGATAATCTGCGATATCCAAGACATATTCGGAAACTAGAGACACATTCGGAATCCTGACTAAGTAGAAATCATGCAGGCTTCCCCCGTACGAGCTCGAGCCTCCTACATAAACTGCACGTCCCTGTGAATCTACGATAACATCGTTCCCAAAATCGTCTTGGTCTCCTCCAAAAGCAGCAGCAGCTGAATATCCACCACTGCTATTGGTCCTCAACAAATACATAGACAGCCCACCCAAACCATAAATGTCGCTGCGCCCAGCGAAAAGGATCTCGCCATTGTGCTCAGTAACTGCATTGAGCTGTTGATTACCATCATCATCCAGAATATTCTCCCATAGGAGTTCCCCATCAAAATCAAACTTCTTTATTATTTTCTGTCTTCTGTTGTCTGCCAAAAAATAACCAGCACAAAGAACAGTCGAGTCTTCCAACGCATAAGTGTCCAGGATAACCTGACCACTGTCTGTACTTGTAGTTTCACTTGTTTGCCAACTGATTTCCCCGGTCTCCGCATCAACTAGAGCCAAAAATGCCTCTCGATTAGATTCGTTTTGTGTGGTTCCTCCTATAAAAAACTGATCAGTTGAATTGGGAACTGGAGAAATAGTAAATCCTAAATCAAAACCATCTCCACCATAAACCGCCTCCCAAATAAACTCTCCATCTGAAGAGATCTTAGTGCAATAAACTTGGTTCTGCTGCCCGAAACTCCAGGTTTCACCAATGATGACAAGCTCGCCACTCGGCAACACAATAGCATCATTTGCGAAATCCCAGTCACTTTCTCCGTATGAATCACTCCAAATAATTTCACCTATGGAATTAACCTTCATTACTAAAAGATCATAGCTCGAAGATAAGTTAAGTGTATGTCCAATTAAAAAGTAGTTACCATTGCCATCAGGAGATATACTCACTCCAACATTGACACTATTTTCACCATAAACTTGGCTCCATTCAAAACCCAGCTGCTCTGAGATCTTAACCAGATACATTTTAGAACTGGATTCATCTGCGCTACCTGTTGTTCCAAAAAGCAAGTACCCTCCATCCGCGGTCTCAATCACGTCCCTGGCCTCTTCATTCCTGATTCCACCAACAGTCCTCACCATCGCAGTATCCAACTGTGCAATGGCGCTAAAGGCAAAAACAAAAAATCCTATGACCGTGAAAAACGTTCTCATGAAATGGCTTTTCTTATTCTAATCAAATTTTCGAGCATCGGCTTGAGTTTGCTTAGCTCTAACATGTTCGCTCCATCGCTTTTTGCGGTAGACGGTGTCGGATGAGTTTCAATGAACAAACCGTCTGCACCGACAGCTATGGCGGCTCTGGCAATGGTTTCGATGAGTTGGGGTTTTCCTCCGGTCACACCACTTGCCTGATTAGGTTGTTGCAGAGAATGAGTCACATCCATCACCGTTGGACCAAATTGCTGCATGGTGGCGATTCCGCGGAAATCTACAACCAAATCCTGATATCCGAAGGTGGTCCCGCGCTCAGTGATCCAAACGTTCTCGTTACCTGATTCTTTCACTTTGTTCACCGCAAATTGCATGGCGTCTGGTGACAAAAACTGTCCTTTCTTGATGTTCACAACCTTGCCGGTGTTTGCCGCTGCCACAAGCAAATCTGTTTGCCGACACAGGAAAGCGGGGATTTGCAGTACATCAACGTAGCTTGCTGCCATTGCGGCTTCGGGAACGCTGTGAATGTCCGTAATTGTGGGTAGATCGAACTCTCGCCCAACCTTCGCCAAAATCTCCAGTGCCTTTTCATCGCCAATTCCCGTAAACGAGTCGAGACGGCTGCGATTGGCCTTTTTGTAAGAACCTTTGAAGACGTAAGGAATATTCAGCTCTTCAGTAATCTCTTTGATTTCACCGGCTATGTCCATCGCCATTTGCTCGCCTTCAATGGCGCAAGGCCCTGCCAGTAAAAAGAAATTTCCGCTAGCGGTATTTTTAATTTTTGGTACGTTCTCGATCATTTCGTGATTTGAAAAATTTTGAAATTACAAACTGCGCTCCCCGCCCCTTGGCTTCAGGTAAAAACAAACCAGGCACATCGGTTACTCTCAGCTGAAGATACCAATTACTTTCGGTCCACCATTGAAAGTGAAGTCCAGCTCTGAAGTTTCCATACCCCCCGTATTCCGCATTAGCTCCGACAATCATCCTCTCACTCAGAAAATGTGAGTAGCCCACCCTTCCAAGTGGCACATACTCAGAGACTGGAATAAACTCAATTCCCAGAGTGTAAAAACCGTCTTCGACAATGCGATGATTCAAGGTTGCTACGATTCTTCCAGGTAGAAACGTTGTGCGTTGGCTAACTGTTGTCTCCTCAAAAAGAGTGTCCTGAATACTCGGGAATTGCACTTCATTTTCGTCTGAAAAAACATCGTTTATGTCTACTCCCGAAAACGAATAGGTTGTATTGCTCTGGTGATGTAACGAGTACTCATTCCAGTTGATGAAACCAAAGTCATGAAGTTGAAGACTTACAAAACCTTTGTCCTCTTTGAGAGGCAAATTTATTCGAGCATTGATAGCACTTCCCACTCCATTGGAAACACCGAATCCCGAGAAGAGTGTATCGGACTCATTCATTTCGGCAGAAAGCCCAATTGTCAACTCATCGCCATCGGGTGAGGTGTATAAATCGGCACCAGAAACAAGCAGCGATGAAAAAGATTGACCGTTGATAACATCTACAGAAACGAATGACAAAGTAGGTTTGTGAAAGATGCCGACTCCAGCCTGTTGCCAGGCAAAATAATCCGCACTTATTGGGTCCAGCGCTACGTTTGAACTCGCAAATGACCTGTTTCCATACATGGCCATTCCGTAAAAGTTTTCAGAGAAACTGGCTCTTGCATGCCAGTGAGTCGAGAGGTTTACCATCAATCCGAGATTTGGCTTGCTTTTGAAAATGGTGTCGGCAAAGTTGAAAAATCTCAATCCGGCAGAAGCTTCTCCGCCAAACCGAAAAGTTTCGTCTCCATTATCTCTCACCTCATCTTTTAGCTCATTGTTGATTTCTCCACCAAAGATGAATTTGTCGGTAAACTCATTGGTGAGCCGATTGCTTCGGTAATCGAGTTCACCGCGCAGCTCGAGCAGCGCCTGATTCTCAACAAAGGAGCTATCCTCACTCATGAGTAGCAACGTTTGAGATTGCATTTTGGAAACCCATATCAGAAGGATGAGGATCACAAGGGCAGTATGTCTCAACATGCTGCTATTCAACTGTAATCTCATAATCGATATCTCCGGTTAGCACTATATCCATATAATATTGCTCACGCAACTTCACCAGATCGGGATAGTTGGCGGTGTCGAAAGTCACGTTGATCACAATGCGGTTTTCACTGTGAAGCCTGGAAACCAATTCTGCCGGGACCTCGATGGTAGATATCGATTCCTGAGCGAGGTAGTCCAGACCAACGGGCATGGTGGCAGCGGCAATTTCTCCAGAGCCGATAAGCTCTGTTTCGCCATTCCCTTCTTCAAGTAATGAAAGATCGAAGTTTGCCGAAAATGGAAAAGTGTTTTCCACCTTCAGAAAAAGACTTCCCTGTGCCCATTCTTCGATAGGCTCGTTGTTGAGCTCAAGCGTATCGCGCATTCCGAGGTTTTCGGCAGCCAGACAAAGAGGCACATCCAAAATCAAAGACGTTTCCAGAGACTGATCAGTGTAGAGAAAGTCGTTACCCAAAGAAATGTCTCCCAGTGGATTCAAGTTCAGATCAATATCATAGGCCACTTTATCTGGCATTATTTCGGTGAAGTCTACAATATTGGAATTGTCGCCATTCACTTCAATTTCCAGTTCTGTTGGCGACACATTTCCGTTATTGTCAGTAGCCCGGGTAATATTCTTTTGATCTCCGATAAATGCGTGTGATAAAACCACATCATTTTCCGGAGTGGTGCGGATGCTCTTCAACTCGTTGAAGGTTACCTGAGCGTCCATTCCCACATAATTGGTGATAGAGAGATCAAAATTCACCTCATCCAGTTGAAGAATTCCTGGTGAGATATTCTTAAAAAAGTCAAGGTAGATGGTGTCTACAAGTTCGTTTTCGTACTGCCCGAAGTAGCCCGAGGCGTATTCAATTACAACGTCCTCGAAGCTGATATTTACCGATACACTGTCATCGCCATAAATTGCCGTTTCTCCTTCATTGTCTCCAACTGTGGCCAAAAAGTTTGCAGCGAGCGTGTTGTTGTCATTACCGTCAATTCCAGTAAGAGAAAGTTCATAACCAGAAATATCCCGAAAGTCTTCGTATACCGCAGGGTTATCTGGAGTACCTTCATCGGCTTCGATGCTGTAGCCCAGCGGACCTTGCGGACCATCGGCACCAACAAGATTGTAAGACATCTGAAGTTTTGAATCGACATAGTTTCGCAGCTCAATTCGCACTCCTCCGCTTTTTACCCTCACGGTTTTGAGCTCTGCACCACCCAAGTCGTAGGAAGTTTGTTGTGGTTCATCAACCAGTACAAAGCCCGCGGGAAAATCAAAAGGTCCACCGTCAATGTCGAGTGAGTAGCTTTGGCTAACTAGCGTGTCAGGCAGTTTCACCAACGTGTCAAGATCGAAATTTGTGAGCTTATTTTCGTAGATCAGATGAGCTAGACCTCCCTCATCAAAAGACAACAAGGTATCGCCAACAAGGTCGCCCAAAGAAAGTCTGCCCTTGGCAAGAGGTGCTTTCCATTTCGTTTTCCAGCGTGTCTCTTCCTTTCGGCAGGCAAACAGAGTCAAGGTGATAAAGAAGAATATTAAAATTCGAGCTGTTCTCATATCCACGGTTACGGCAAAAATAAAATTATTGCGCACAGGCTGCTCTATGCAATTTAGAATCAAAGAAAGAAAATATGTAATCTTGTGAGGTATCAATTGATGAGCAGCTATTGCAGAGCTATCTCTAATGAAAAGAAGAAGACTGAATGGAACGAGAAAAGATCACCCAAAACTTTAGGCGACATACAGCAGTGACCGAAAGCGATATGGACCTGTTTTTCTCCCTGGCAGAAATGAAATCACTGCAAAAAAACGAAATGCTGATCGAGCAAGATCAACCTGGAGCTGCACTCACGCTGGTTATTTCTGGTTGCCTGATGACCTACTACTCCGACAAAAACTGCGACCCTCACGTTATGCAATTTGGCAGAGAAATGTGGTGGACTGGCGACTTGCAGGCATTTGTTGAAAATTCTCCTTCGCTCTACTCCATCAAAGCGATTACTGAGTCTAAGGTGGCTATGCTACCGAAAAATAACTTCGACCAGCTTTGCAGAGAGGCTCCAACATTCGATCACTATTTCAGGATTCTTTTTCAGAAATCGCTGGTGAGCCACCAAAAACGAATCATTCGAAACATCTCGAACACAGCTGAAGAAAAATACGACCAGTTTTTGAAGTCACATCCGGGAATGGAGTTGGTCGTCCCTCAAAAATATATCGCCTCTTACCTTGGAATTACTCCAGAATTTTTGAGTAAGATCAGAAAGAAACGGGTAGGTAAGTAAGCAAAAAGCTCTTTATTAATTTGAATTTCAAATCTTTGCGTACTAACTTCAGCAATAAATCAAAATTTTATGAAGCTACGCACAATCATCATCATCGGAATTTTAGCAGCCGGTCTCCTTTTCGTACTGACCAGCCCCAACATCAACAAAAAGCTCTATTCACACGTCAGCCAGAAAGACCACTGTGAAATCGATTGTGCTTTCGGTAACGCTGAGGCCAACTGTCCCGGAAATCAGGCGCACTGCGAATGCCTCTTTTTTGCAGTTAAATCATACTGCGATGACCTGGAGGTAACCGATACACTTTCCTTCGATACTTCGCAAATCAAAATTCTTGTTGAGCTGGCAGAGTTTTCAAGAAATGAGCTAGGAGAAACCGAGCTTTCCACAATGTTTGAGCTTTTGTCTCAAAAAGACGCAAGTATACAGACGAAAAAACGAGCCCTCGACCAATGCCGCGAGCTCGTTTCGTTACTTTCAAATTCTGAGAAAAATGCTCTCAATAATTTTGTTCTAAAGGAATCTGGCAAGAAGTTGTTTTAGATACTAACCTTCCCAAACGCCCATTTTACCGGCCTGGTAGTCTTCCATGGCCTGGCGAATTTCCTGATGCGAATTCATCACAAACGGGCCCTGTGCTACAATCGGTTCTTCGAAGGGCTTTCCGTGACCAAAAATCAGAATCGCATCTTGCGAAGCTTCTACCTCGAGCGCAGGATCGTCATTGTCGAACTCCACAAGTTTGTGCAAAGAAGCTTCTTTCCCATTCACTTTCACCGAGCCTCGAGCTACGTAAAACAGGATGTTGTTTTCTACCGGAACATCCAGAGAGAACTTCCCTCCTGCTTTCATTTCAATGCTGGTCAGCATCAATTTGGTGAGCGAATCGATCGGCCCTTTTGTTCCTTTCCAATCTCCTGAAATCAAATTCACGCGAACCTTCCCATTGTCTTCTTCGAGATGTACAACTTCCTCTTCGGTAAGCCCCTTGTAGTCGGGGTCAGTCATCTTGTACTTCGAAGGCAGATTCATCCAAAGCTGGAGAATTTCAACTTCACCACCTTTCGATTTAAATTCTTCGGACGAGATTTCGGAGTGAATTAGACCGCTTCCGGCTGTCATCCACTGAACGCCACCTGCTTCGATTTTGCTTTTGTGGCCTCCCGAATCTTGATGGACGATGTCGCCCTTGAGGATGTAGGTCAGCGTTTCAAAACCTCTGTGCGGATGGGGTCCAAAGGGCAATCCGCGATTTCCGGGGCCGTAAGTTTGCGGCCCGTGATGATTGAGAAACAAAAACGGATCAAGGTGATTGATGCTTCTCGTTGGCATCGGGCGATAAGTCTCCAAGTCATCAATCGGAGCGTAAAGTGAATCGTGAATATCTTTTACTGATCTCATTTCGTTTTGCTTTTTTAGTCAAAAAAATACCGCAGCTAAAGCGATACAATCACTTAACTGCGGTAATTGAAAAGTTGTTCTTATCCTTTAACTACCTGGATGCTCATCATGAGTTTTACGTTGTCGCCAACTACTACTCCACCCGCTTCGGTTACCTGGCTCCAGGTCAATCCAAATTCTTTTCTGTTGATAGATCCGGTAAGTTCAAAACCAGCTTTGGTTTGTCCGTAAGGATCCTCCATTACACCACCGTGCTCCACATCCAGGGTCACTTCTTTAGTGACGTCTTTAATTGTCAGCGGTCCGGTCAATTTGTACCCATCACCAGTTTTTGAAAGTTTTCCTTCGAACTTAAGCTGAGGATATGTCTCAGCATCGAAAAAATCGCCAGACTTGAGGTGACCATCGCGGTCGGCCTGGTTGGTGTGTACGCTGTCTGCATCGATAGTTAGGTAGGCAGATGCTCCATCAAAATCTTCATTTTCTGTAGTGAGGCTTCCTTCAAACTTGTTGAAAGATCCTGTTACAGTTGAGATTACGAGGTGTTTTACTTTAAACTGAACTTCGCTGTGAGTTGGGTCGATTGCCCATTTTGTTTTTACACTTGCTTCTTGAGTATCCATGGTTTTTAATTTTTTTGTTTGACCAAAATTACACCCGGAATACTCCAAAAGCACTTGAACTAGATTAAGAAAACTCTTAGCTAAAGATTTCGACTCACCCAACCCAAACGGAAGCTCGAAAGGGCAAAAATCAAAATCAGCGGGATAAATGCAACGTGATAAGACTGTGGAATGACAGACCAAAGCACTAGCACCAGCAGCAATAAAATGGTCTGGAATTGAAAATATTTTCTGACAACTCCCTTGTTCGATTTCCGAGTGAGGAAAACGAAAATCAGATTCAATGGAATTGCCCAAAGCAGATTGAAATTGTCTGCAGTGGTAGTGTGGTCAGTGGCAAACCAAAGCAAGAAAACCATCAGACCGATCAGCCCGCTGACTACCATCCATAGACGGTCGAGCCAGAGCAGGCGCTTTTTTCTCACAAAGCTGAAAAGTGAAAGTAAAACTGAGACCCCGAACAAAACCCACAGTACAAAACTCGGTGTCATCAACGAGTCTGACGGAGGCTGAGGTTCTGCCGGGAGAATCTCTTTGTCGGAACTCACAAGCGGTTTTCCATCAACTGTAGCGTGCTTGAACTCGAGGTAAAGTCCATCCGGCAAAAACATTCCATCGCCAGGTTGCAGCTCATCGTCACATGGCAATCCGAGAGCGATGTCAATACCAAAATCGCTCCACGGCATGTCGTTCAGGTAGAGCTGAATCATTTCCCTGAATGTTCTTGACGTGTCTACCGGGTGCTGGTAAGCGAGCTTGTCGCCAAGTGTTTCCTTCAGCTTGTCGCGAATTTTTGTAGCGCAGTTGTCGAAGAAAAAATGATACTTGTAGTTTCTGTTCCCAGGCAGGTGGTTTGTTTCCAGCACATCGTAAAAAGCCTGTTTTTCTTCCAGTGTAAGATCCAGAATTTGCTCACGAATAGCTCTTTTCTCTTCGATGTAGGTGTACTGAAACCATGCAAAGGGCTGGCGCGAAAGCGTGTAATCGAGTTTTCCCCGGGAAAATTTCAGGTAAAAATTTTCTGTGTTAAAATCGAAAGTTCCGTAGTTGTAAACCGAGTCGATTTTGTTGATCGGGTCTTTCACGCGAATTGCACTGTGACCAAAAACCGAATAGAGATCAGAACCCGGAGAACAGGTTAGCAAACTGATCTGGACCTCCGGAGAAAGATCGGTAAAAGCTTTGCCTGAGTTGGCACCAAAAAGGAAAACGAGAATAAAACTGAGGCTGAGAAAGAAAGACTTCATCTAATCGATTTCTATTTTTCCGGTAAAAACGCGCTTTGCAGGTCCGGTGAGCCAAATATCTGAAAATCTGTTTTCACCAGCCGACCTAAAACTAACCTCCAGTTTGCCACCTTTGGTTTCAATATTCACGTGATTTGCTTCCGGATGAAGCAGACCATAACTCAAAGCAACAGCCGTCACTCCAGTTCCGCAAGAATAGGTCTCGTCCTCCACTCCTCTTTCGTAGGTTCTCACAAAGACCCCCTCCGAAGTTTCCTTCACTAAATTCACGTTGGTGCCTTCTTCTGCAAATCGCTCACCGTAGCGGATTATTCTCGCCTCTTTCACCAGATCGATCGAGTTTATGTCATCGCGATAAACTATATAATGCGGAGAACCGGTGTCGATAAAATGGTGGTCAATTCCCACTTCCACTTCTTCTACGTCCCGCATTTTTACGCTCACCCTTTCTCCAACCAGTTTCGCTTCGTGCATGCCATCTACCGCGCGAAAAGTGCAAGCTTCAGAAATCATCCCAAGCCGGTTGGCAAAGCTCACAGCACAGCGACTCCCGTTTCCACAAAAACTCTTGCTGCCATCGGGATTGTAAAAATCCATTTCGAAGTCGGCATCGTCACATTCTCGAATAAAAATGATTCCGTCACTACCAATTCCAAAGCGCCTTTCGCAGAGCTTCTGGATTGTTCGGAGATCGATTGAGGTGAAATTATTTCTGCGGTCATCGACCAGAATAAAGTCGTTTCCCGTTCCGTGATACTTGTAAAAATTTAGCTCCATGGAAGTGCAAATTTGAGCCAAATGTAGGGCAAAAGAAAAAGGCCCTGACGCTTCAGAGCCTTTTTCCCTTAACCAAATAATTACTTAACTACCTTGATCGCTATGTGCGATTCTTGCTTTATTACTATGAGAAAATATTCTACTCTTCAAATCTAGTACAACACCTTCTCACAGCCTGTAAGAACAAAAACATTTTGCCAGTAGGAGTATTCTTACAGATGTATGCAAATCACCTACTTCCGTTCGGCTCAATTCCTATAACACTGTGGGATTTTACCAGCCCGGCTCGGAGTTGTAAATTTGTAAATTCGTCAACTATTAAGTTTTAGTCAAAATGGCAACAGCACAGGAGGAAATAAAGAAAACAAAATCAACTATCGACAAAGAGACTCTGCAGAGAGCCTACGAGTTGATGACCACCGCCAAAAGCATGACCGACCTCTACGAGGCCAATTCGAAAATCACTTCGAAGTACGTCCATGCCACTTCTCGTGGTCACGAGGCTGTGCAGCTTGCTTTGGGTATGCAGCTAAAGGCGTGCGATTTCGTTGCGCCCTATTATCGCGATGACAGCATTTTGCTGGGTATTGGAATGACTCCTTACGAATTGATGTTGCAACTTTTGGCTAAAAGAGACGATCCGTTTTCCGGTGGAAGAACTTATTACAGCCACCCCAGCCTTCGAAGAGATGACATGCCGAAAATTCCGCATCAGTCGTCAGCTACTGGAATGCAGGCCATCCCTACTACCGGTGTTGCCATGGGCGTTCAGTTTAGAGAACAGCAAGGTATTCCTGAAAATGAATCTGAAAAACCTGTTATTGTCTGCTCTATTGGCGATGCAGCCATGACCGAAGGTGAAGTTTCTGAAGCTCTTCACATGGCAGCGCTCAAGCAATTGCCGATCATCTACTTTGTACAGGACAACGAATGGGATATTTCTGCAAATGCCGAAGAAATTCGATTTGGCGATGCTACCGATTTCGTGAAAGGTTTCCCGGGAATCGAATCCAGAACTGTAGAAGGAAACGACTTTGAAGCTTGCTACAACTTGCTTAACGAAGTGATGGACACAGTGCGCAAAGAGCGCAGACCGTTTTTGGTTCACGCAAAAGTGCCACTGCTTGGACACCACACTTCAGGTGTTCGAAAGGAATGGTACAGAGACGATCTCGAAGAAGCAGCCAAACGCGACCCACTGCCCAAGTTTAGAGATGCACTTTTGAGCCTCGGCTTTGAAGAGTCGCAACTAAAAGAAATTGAAGAGCAATCGGAAAAGCACGTAGCCGAAGATTACGAAAAAGCTACCGCTGCGGAAGATCCAAGGCCAGAGGATCTAACAACTTTCGATTTCGCTCCCACTTCGATCACCGAAGAAAAAGGCGAAAGAGCGCCAAAAGACAAGGACCCAACCCTAATGGTCGATTGTGCGCTTTTTGCCGTTCAGGAGATATTGAAAAACAACCCCGAAAGCTTGCTCTACGGTCAGGATGTGGGTGGCCGTCTCGGTGGAGTGTTTCGTGAAGCAGCTACTCTGGCTCAAAAATTTGGAGACGAGCGCGTTTTTAATACACCCATTCAGGAAGCTTTCATCATTGGAAGCACCGTGGGAATGTCTGCCGCTGGCTGCAAGCCGATCGTTGAAGTTCAGTTTGCCGATTACATTTGGCCAGGGCTCAATCAGCTTTTCACGGAAGTGAGCCGCAGCTACTACCTCTCTAACGGGAAGTGGCCTGTAAACGCTGTTATCCGTGTGCCAATTGGTGCATACGGAAGCGGAGGCCCTTACCACTCTTCGAGTGTTGAGTCGGTGCTGGCAAACATCCGAGGAATTAAGATCGCCTACCCGAGCAACGGAGCCGACATGAAAGGACTGATGAAGTCTGCTTTCTACGACCCAAACCCAGTGGTGATGCTAGAGCACAAAGGACTCTACTGGTCGAAAATCAAAGGAACTGAAAAGGCCAAAACCATTGAGCCTTCAGAAGATTATGTGATTCCTTTTGGGAAAGCCCGTACAGAACTCAGTGCCAAAAACACGCGCAACAGCATCGCAGTGATCACCTACGGAATGGGCGTTTACTGGGCGCTGGAAGCAGCCAAAGAATTTGATGAAAATATTGAAATCCTCGACTTGAGAACCATCGCACCGCTCGATGAAGAAGCCATTTACACAGCGGTAAAAAAATGTGGCAAATGCCTCGTGGTAACCGAAGAGCCTGAAGGTAACACCTTCGCGCAATCGATTGCCGGTCTGATTGCCGACAACTGTTTTGAATCGCTCGATGCACCTGTGAAGGTGATTGGAGCGGTGAACACTCCTGCCATACCCCTAAATTCTATCCTCGAAACTACTATGATTCCTAACGCCCAAAAAGTGGCGGAAAAAATGAAAACACTGTTAGCGTATTGAAATAAAAACCAAACAACATGCACGCTCTAAAATCTCTCACCCTGCTAATGGCAGTGGTTTTCACTACTGTGGGAATCTGCCAGAAGCCATTTGAAGGACTCATTACTTTCGATGTCAAATACAACGAGCTTTCGCCAGAACTCAAAACCTATGAAAGCTCACTGCCACAACAGGCTTCAGTTTATTTCAAAGGATCCAAAATCCGAATGGAACAAACTACAGCCTTCGGAAAACAAATTGTCATCACTGATCAGGAAAACGAACAGGTTTTTATGCTGATGGACATGCTCGGGCAAAAAATTGCTTTGCAAATTCCACGTGAAGACTATCAGATGAAAGTGGAGAACATGAAAGATCAACGAATCGACTATGTTGAAGAAACCAAAACTTTTGCAGGAATCGAGTGTGAAAAAGCGATTGTGACAGACGCCACTAATGGGAAAAAGCTGACCGTTTTCTACACCACTCTCTTCGAAAACCCAGGAGACAAATTCATCGCGCTTAAAGGATTTCCTCTCTTTTATCAGGAAACCTCAAGCAACAGTGTGAGCATGGAGCTGAAAGCTGTAACTATTGAAGAGCAGCCAGTTGATGACCAATTATTTGATATCCCTGCTGAGTATAAAATTATGACTCGCGAAGAGATGCAACAATCATTCATGGGACTTGGCCAATAAAAAGAAAAATACCTTTAGCTATGTTCTTCTTGTGGCATTCGCTGGATGGCTTGTTTTCTACATCTTGCGCTACAGAGTAGCACCAGAAATAGAAACTTTTGAAGTTACTTTCACCAATATTCAAGGCGACACGCTAAGTCTGGGAGATTTCGAAGGCAAAACCACCTTTGTAAACTTTTACGCCTCGTGGTGTGGACCGTGCATGAATGAAATGCCGGACCTTCAGAGGAGCTGGTCGAAACGAGATCAAGAGCAAACTAATTTTGTTGCTCTCACAGACGACTCATGGCAAAAAATTAATGCTGTTCGTCAAAAATTCGGTTTGACCTTTCCAGTTTACAAACTGACAGGCAGCTTAAACGATCAGGGAATTTATACCATCCCAACATCTTTTCTCTTCTCTGAAAACGGGGAACTACTACAAAAGCAAACTGGCGTGGTGAATCCCGAAGAATGGCTCGAGAAGTAATTGATTTTTCAGGTCGTTTCATAAACCTATCTTTGCGGACTTTGTTGGCAGTACCTAAAGAATCAAATTAAAAGTATGCGTAAGTTTTTCCCTCTCAAGGTTTCTAAAATAAATCGTGAAACAGATGATGCTGTTTCCATACAACTCGACATATCGGGCCTCGAAGATAAATTCAGTTACAAACACGGGCAGTACATCACTTTTAAAGTGCCTGTGAATGGTGAGGATCTACACCGCTCTTATTCGCTTTGTAGCGCTCCTCATGAAAGTGAACTGCGAGTGGCTGTGAAGCGAGTTGATCAAGGGAAAGGCTCTACTTTTCTCACTGAGGAGCTTAAAGAAGGTGACACACTCGAGGCAATGTCTCCGGAAGGAAACTTTACAATTGCCCTCGATGAGAAAAACAAAAAGCACTACGTGTTTTTTGCTGCCGGCAGTGGAATAACCCCAATTTTTTCAATTATCAAAGCCGTGCTGCGCAATGAGCCGGAAAGCAAGCTGACGCTTTTTTACGGAAACTCCAGTAAAGAGCAAATCATTTTTAAAGATGAGCTTGACACGCTTGCCCAACAGAACGAAGGAAGACTGACAACTCACCACATCCTCACAGATGGCAGCAGTGACAAGGCTATTTTTAACGGAAGGATTGACTTTGGGAAAACGCTCGAGCTTCTGATCAACTTCTGCAGTGACGATCTCGAAAAGGAATACTTCATCTGCGGTCCCGCAGGGATGATGAAGAGCGTGCAAAATGCACTGGCCGACAACGGAATTGAAAAAGGCAAAATTCATCTTGAATATTTTGAAGCTCCGGGAGAAGAAAATCCTGAAGTCGTCAAAGAAGAAGACAAGGACGAAGTGAAAAGTGGTTTTATTGGCGATGCCGAAATCACAGCAGTACTCGATGACGAGGAGTGGAACTTCTCTTTACATACAGACGGAAGAACAATATTAACTGAAGCACTCGATCAGGGAGCTGATGCACCTTACTCTTGCCGCGGTGGCGTGTGCACTACCTGCATGGCCAAGCTCGTAGAAGGAACAGTAAAGATGGATTCCAATTTTGCGCTTACCGATCAGGAAATAGAAGATGGCTACATTCTGGCTTGCCAGTCACACCCAACTAGCGAGAAAGTCAAAATTTCCTGGGACGACATTTAGGGAACTCCGATGTACTTGTGGGTCTGTAGTGAAATTCTCCATTCGGGATGCTCTCTGAGGTAATTTAGAATCATCGGTACAGCGTGATCGGCACGGTCCCACTCTGGCTGCAAAAAAAGACCACAAGAATCGTTGACTTTCTCTCGATGCTCCTCGGCCCACTGAAAATCATGCTTGTTGTAGACCACCACCTTCAGCTCGTGGGTTTGACTGTAAACTTCCTCGAGCGGTGCTTTAAATTTCTTAGGACTCAGACAAACCCAATCCCATTCTCCGGTGAGCTTATGTGCTCCCGAAGTTTCAATGTGGGTTCTCAAGCCTTCAGCCCGAAGCTTTTTGGTCAGCTCATCGAGATTGTGCATCGCAGGTTCACCTCCAGTAATTACCACGATTTCTGTCCCCGACTCCTTCGCCTCTTTCACTAATTGATCTACTTCGATTTTCGGATGAACATCAGCATCCCAGCTTTCCTTTACATCGCACCAAAAACAACCGACATCGCAGCCGCCAAGACGGATAAAGTAAGCTGCCGCACCCGTGTAAGCCCCCTCTCCCTGAACGGTGTAGAAGGATTCCATAACGGGCAGCATACCTGTTTTTGTGGCTTTATTTTCTGCAGGAGAATTCATTGCGGCCGCAAAGGTAAGGATAAATGAAAGGTGGCGTAGGGATATAAAAAATCCACATCGGTGGTTTTGAAAAAACTCTTTAGGACATGGTTGGAAATTCCACCGTTGATCAGTAATCCTCTGTTCTAAAACTTTAGAAACCGCTTCCGGTTGAGGCCCGCCTTAACAACAGCGAGTGAGTTTCCAATTTCAATAATGTTAGTTTTTCAAATATATGTCTCCGATGTGGATTTTAATCAGTGAATGAATGACATCTTAAAAGTAAATCACGTCTTTCAATTTTCAAAGAGAAGCGAACGATTTAGTTTTCAACAATTTCCGTCTTTCTCAACCTCGTGAAGACTCTCCTACGAAGTTGTCTTTCTTGCTTTTAAAGAGAACATTAAACGTTGTCAGGCTGCCGTAAATTCGGGTAATGTACTGCTGAAGCTCCACTTTTTCCTGGTCGCTCATTTTCTTGTGACTGTTGATTCGCTGCTCCATCACTCGCAAGCGGTCTCTCACCATCACAATTTTATGGAAGAAGGTATCGATGGGAATTTCCTTTGATTGTAAATCTTCATCACCGGGATGGATCACGATCTTTCCTCCATCCCATTTGTCAGCGAGTTCAATGATCTCCGAAATCTCTTGCTGCTGGTCAAAGACATTCTGAACAGCGTCAATCACATCTTCGAGAGAAATCACTTTATCCTCGAAAGTGGGCTCCTCGAGCAATTCGAATTTGTCGAACAGTTTTGAAAAAACCTTTTCTCCATGTTCGCGGAAATAGATACGATAGTGCTCTTCGGTCCAGCCGAAAATCACACCTTCACCATATTCGGGGTGTTCAATTTTTGCTCCTAATCCTAATTTCATTTTGGTCTTGTTTTGGTGCTTTCAATAGCTCCAAAGATATTCAAGACCGACAAAAAAGGTGTAGGTAAAAACTGAAAAATGAATTAATCGACTACGTGACCGTAGAGATCAAAGAAATCGGCTGAGTCGATCTTTACATGGGCAAAATCTCCCAGTCGAACGAAGCCTTCTGACTTTTTCACAAGCACTTCGTTATCTACATCCGGAGAGTCAAACTCGGTGCGACCAATGAAGTATTCACCTTCTACTCTATCGAAAAGCACCTTGAAAGTCTGGCCGACTTTTTCCTGATTCAAATCGTACGAAATCGATGTTTGTGTTTCCATTATCTCTTCTGAGCGCATGTGCTTCACTTCTTCCGGCACATCATCTTCCGACTTGAATGCATGAGTGTTTTCTTCGTGTGAGTAGTTGAAAATCCCGAGTCGGTCGAAGCGCATTTCCTCAACCCACTCCTTCATTTCCTGAAAATCTTCTTCAGTTTCTCCGGGATAACCTGAAATCAAAGTCGTTCGGATGGCGATGCCAGGAACTTTTTCTCGAATGGCATTTACAAGTGCAGTTGTCTTCTCCTTGGTGATCCCTCTACGCATCGCTTTCAGCATTTTCGTTGATGCGTGTTGCAGTGGCATGTCGAGGTACTTGCAGATGTTGTCGTGCTTGTTCATCACATCTAGCACATCCATCGGGAAGCCCGAAGGATAAGCGTAGTGAAGTCGTATCCACTCAATTCCTTCGATTTGCGCAAGCTGATCGAGCAGATCTGCGAGAGCTCTTTTCTTGTAGAGATCCAGACCGTAGTAGGTCAGATCCTGAGCGATGAGGATCAACTCCTTGGTCCCCTTGGCAGCGAGCGATTCGGCATTTTTCACCAACTGCTCGATTGGAGTGGATTTGTGACCTCCACGCATCAGCGGAATGGCACAAAAAGAACACGGACGATCGCAGCCTTCAGCAATTTTGAAGTATGCGTAGTGAGCCGGAGTAGTTAGCAGACGCTCACCAACAAGCTCGTGCTTGTAGTCGGCTTTTAGAGTCTTGAGGAGCCTAGGTAAATCGCGTGTTCCGAAGTAGGCATCCACATTAGGAATTTCTTTTTCGAGCTCTGGCTGATAGCGCTGAGAGAGACAACCGGTCACGTAAACTTTGTCCACCAGTCCCTGCTCCTTGGCCTCGGAATAGCGCAAGATCGTATCGATACTTTCTTGCTTGGCGTTGTCAATAAATCCGCAGGTGTTGATAATCACGATCTCCGAGTCGTCTTGCTTCGCCTCGTGCTCCACTTCAAAGTTGTTGGCTTTCAGTTGAGCCATCAGCAACTCCGAGTCGAATATATTTTTGGCGCAGCCCAAAGTGACTACATTGACCTTGTTTTGTTTGAGTGTTTTCGTTCTCAAGCTTCCTCCCTGGTTTTATTTGATTTGATTCTGACTAGAGCCCGATCTGCCCGTCAAAAAGAGAATCGACAAATTCGATTTTGTTGAAGACCTGCAAGTCTTCCATTTTCTCTCCAACTCCGATGTATTTCACCGGAATTTTGAACTCATCGGAAATACCAATCACGACACCACCCTTGGCAGTACCGTCAATTTTTGTGAGTGCGAGCGAAGTCACTTCTGTTGCAGCAGTAAACTGGCGTGCTTGTTCAACCGCGTTTTGACCGGTAGAACCATCGAGCACCAGCAAAACATCGTGTGGTGCGCCTGGGACAACTTTATCCATCACGCGCTTAATCTTTGTGAGCTCGTTCATTAGGTTCACCTTGTTGTGAAGTCTTCCGGCTGTGTCGATCAAAACCACATCAGAACCTTTGGCTTTGGCTGCCTGCAATGTGTCGAAAGCAACAGAAGCCGGATCGGCCTGCATGCCTTGTTCTATGATTGGCACATCCACACGCTCCGACCAAATTTTTAACTGATCTACAGCAGCAGCTCTAAAAGTGTCTGATGCTCCGAGCATCACTTTTAATCCCTGTTTTTTAAACTGGTAAGCAAGCTTTCCAATTGTAGTGGTTTTACCCACTCCATTTACTCCCACTACCATCATCACGTAAGGACCATCCACTTTTGGAATGGTGAATTCTGTAGCTTCTCCGGTTGAATTATTTTCAGCCAGGAGTTTTGCAATTTCTTCCTTAAGAATAGCCTGCAGCTCGTCAGTACCCATGTACTTATCACGAGAAACACGCTCTTCAATTCGCTCGATGATCTTAAGTGTAGTGCCGACTCCAACGTCAGAAGTTACAAGCACTTCCTCGAGGTTATCGAGCACTTCGTCATCCACCTTGCTCTTTCCGGCAACAGCCTTGGTGAGCTTAGAAAAAATGCTCGACTTGGTCTTTTCCAGACCACTGTCCAGCGTCTCTTTTTTCTCTTTTGAAAAGAATTTCTTGAATAGACTCATCTTCTAATTAATGTCTGTCTTTAAAGCCGGAGGCTCACGCCATAATGTTCGGTTGCAAAAGTAACTCAATAGCTACAAACACGAAAAGGCTTTTTCCAATCGACAAAGAGGAAAAAGCCTTTCGAAAAATAATTTCTTGAAAATTATCCCTTGGCGAAGAAATCTTTAACAGAATCATTGGTTACGATTTCTTCCTTGAAGATGTAACCACCTGACTTCTCAGACTTCACCATTTTAATCACTTTCGTGTGGTTCTTTCCACCACCTGTCTGGAGGGATGCTACGGATTTCTTAGCCATGGCTCTATATTATTTAATTTCTTTGTGTACTGTGTATTTGTTCAAGATGGGGTTGTATTTTTTCAACTCCATTCGATCTGGTGTGTTCTTGCGGTTTTTGGTTGTCACATAGCGCGAAGTACCTGGTTTTCCAGACTCTTTGTGCTCTGTGCACTCCAAAATCACCTGAACTCGATTTCCTTTCTTAGCCATTGTCTTATTTTTTTGCGGGGCGCAAATTTAAAGTGTTTTCTTCAATTTACCTAACAGCCCGCAAGATAATTCTTTCTTCCGCCATGGCGGCAAACTTCATCAGTTTTTTCCAATTAAGTGTTTTAACGGAAAAGTGTTGATAATAGAAGATCACCGCTACTCGTTAAGGGCTGTGCAAGCGTTATTTTTGAACTTGGATAATTTCCACCCAAAACAAGATTGATTTACGTGGCAGATGGCGAAAGCAAAGAAGAACACACTCAAAAACCAGCCTAAGGACAGCTCCGAAAGCACTTCTAAGAAAAAGGCACCAAGCAAGAAAAAGGAGAAAAAATCTTTTTCGATGCCTTCTTTTAGCTGGATGAAAGACGAACGTGTACGGAAGTTTGTCGGTGTTCTGCTGCTCGTTATTGCCGTTTTCACCGCACTTTCTTTTATCTCTTACCTCATCACCCGAGAGCATGACATCACGCTGCTCGAAAGCGATAGCGACACTTTCACTAATTCGACAGAGTACCGCTATAAAAACATCTTTGGACAGCTCGGAGCCATGACTGCCAGACTTTTCATGGACAACTGGTTTGGTCTGGCGGCATTCTTCATCTCTTTCTACACCTTTTTGATTGGATTTAGAATCGCCTTTAAAAAGTCGCTCTTGCCACTTTTCAAAACATTCAGGCTTTCGCTGCTCGGGTTGTTTTGGTTTTCTCTGGCTTTTGGTTTTGCCACCCTCTCCTTTGAGCAAGGTCCCGATGGATACATGCACCCAACTTGCGACAACTGCCTCGGTGGTGGTGTTGGCTTTCAAATGGCTGTTTGGCTCACCCAAACTGTCGGTAGCATCGGAATCATTTTCGTGCTTGCCCTGGCGCTTGGCGGAGTGCTCATCTTCAACTTCAACCCATCGCTCAATCAGATTTTTGAGTTTGGCAAAAAGGAAAAAGAAGAACCAGAAACTGCAGAACAAAAAGATGATGTTCGCAACAAGCCATTTCAACCGGGGAACGAATCGGAAGAAGACGAAGACATTGACCCAACCGACAGCACTCTGGATTCTCTAATTGGTGAAACCGAAAAGAACCAGGAAGAAGAAGAACAGGAAGAGCAAGAAATGGAGCTCGAACTGGAGGGGTCTGAAGAGGAAGAATCGACCATGGAGGTAGCCGACTCAGTGGGTGAAGAAGAAGAAGGTGATGATGTTGGCCTTGAAATCGAATCTGTGGAGGAAGAGCAACTTAGTGAAGATGAGATTGACGACAAGGTTCAGGAGTTTGGCGAGTTTGACCCAACCCTCGAGTTGTCCCGTTACGAATTACCCAACATCGACCTGCTCAACAAGTACGGATCTGGAAAAGTGGAAGTCGACAAAGATGAACTCGAGCGCAACAAGAACAAAATCATCAAAACGCTTAAGAACTACAACATTGAGATTGCGAGCATCAAGGCGACAATCGGACCCACGGTAACGCTCTATGAAATCGTTCCCGCACCGGGCGTTCGGATTTCAAAAATCAAAAACCTGGAAGATGATATCGCCTTGAGTCTAGCCGCTCTCGGTATCCGCATCATTGCACCAATTCCCGGCCGCGGGACTATCGGTATCGAAGTGCCAAGCAGCAATCCGGACATTGTTTCGATGCGCAGCTTGCTGGCTTCAGACAAGTTTCAAAATACGGATTACGCTCTGCCGATTGCTTTGGGGAAAGGAATTTCGAACGAGACGTTCATTGCTGACCTGGCAAAAATGCCCCACCTCTTGATGGCCGGTGCCACGGGACAGGGTAAATCGGTTGGTCTCAACGCTATCCTCGTTTCTCTGCTTTACAAAAAGCACCCTTCGCAAATCAAGTTTGTGTTGGTCGATCCGAAAAAAGTTGAGCTCACGCTTTTCAATAAAATTGAAAGACACTTTTTGGCCAAGTTGCCCGATGAAGAGGAAGCCATTATCACCGACACGAGCAAGGTGGTGAAAACGCTTAACTCGCTTTGTATCGAAATGGATGAGCGCTACGAGCTACTGAAAAAAGCTCAGGTGAGAAACCTCAAGGAATACAACGCCAAGTTCGTGAAGCGCAAGCTCAATCCTGAAAATGGCCATAAGTACATGCCTTACATCGTGCTGGTTGTCGATGAGTTTGCCGATTTGATCATGACGGCAGGTAAAGAAGTTGAGCAGCCGATTGCGCGACTGGCTCAACTTGCGCGTGCCATTGGAATTCACCTGATCATTGCAACTCAACGTCCATCTGTAAACATCATCACCGGTACGATCAAGGCGAACTTCCCGGCACGAATTGCCTTCCGTGTGACTTCAAAAATTGACAGTCGAACCATTCTTGATGCCGGTGGTGCAGATCAGCTGATCGGTCGCGGTGACATGCTTCTTTCAACAGGAAACGACCTCATCCGACTTCAGTGCGGATTTGTTGACACGCCAGAGGTTGAAGACATTTGCGACTTCATTGGATCTCAGAAAGGATACCCTGAAGCTTTTGAACTTCCGGAATACGTTGAGGAAGGAAGCTCCGAAATAGGTAATATTGCAGATGAAGAACGAGATGAACTGTTCCCCGAAGCTGCTCGAATTATCGTGATGCACCAGCAAGGCTCAGCTTCTCTGCTTCAAAGAAAACTCAAGCTCGGCTACAACCGTGCGGGCCGACTTGTCGACCAACTGGAAAACGCGGGAATCATCGGACCTTTTGAAGGAAGCAAGGCCAGAAAAGTACTGGTCCCCGATGAACTGAGTTTGGAACAGTTGTTGAAAGAAGATGCCAAATAAGATTTTAAACCCGAAAGGAATGCAAAAATTAAACACACTATTTACACTACTGGCTGTAACGATTTTTACCACAACCAGTTTTGGCCAGTCGGCTGAAAAGCTTCTCGAAAAGCTCAGCGAAAAAGCCAAAGGCTACAACACGATTTACGCAGAGTTTGAATCTACCCTGGTAGACAAACAAGCCGACCTAGAAATGACGCAGGAAGGCAAAGTAAAGGTGAAAGGCGAAAAGTATCGTCTCAACTTGCAGGACTACATCATCATTTCTGATGGTGAAAATGTGTGGACCTACGAAAAAGAAACCAACACAGCCTACATCGATTACAAGGAAGACACCGAGCAGGGCAACGTTAGCCCAAGCGACATTTTCACGATTTGGGAAACCGGTTTTAAAAGCGCCAGCAAAGGCACTGTACAGGAAGATGGAAGAACGCTTGAAGTAGTTGATCTCTACCCAAAAGAACCGGCCGACAAACCTTACCATACCATCAAGCTTCACATCGACAAGTCTTCGATGGAAATTGTGAAAGTAATTGTGAAAGGCCGCGAAGGAAGCGACACTGTTTACTCTGTGAAGGAATTTGATCCAAATCGCCAATTCAAAGACAGCGAGTTCACATTCAATAAATCTGAATTTCCAGGTGTTGAAGTGATCGACAACAGGATTTAAAAAAAGAGATTAGAAAATTGAAGCCCGCTTTTCAGGAAACTGGAAGGCGGGTTTTTTTATACCTTGATTCCAACCAATGAGACATCGTCAACCTGCTCAGAGTCTCCTTTCCACTTTTTAAATATTTCCAGAAATTTCTTTTTCTGATTCCTGAGAGAGCAGTCTGTACAACTCGCAAGCATCTCGTAAAACTGCCTTGACATGAACTTTTTGTCGCAGGGTCCACCAAACTGATCTCTGAAACCATCCGAATAGAGGTAGAGCACATCTCCCTTTTCCAGTTCAAAGTTCGAAACTTCAACCTGGACCTCCTCAGGGATCTCTCCTATTGCAAATCGATTACTCCTAACAACTTCAGCCTCTCCACCTGTTAGTTTAACTATTGAATGATTTGCTCCGCAAAAAGAGACCTTGCCGTTTTTGTCCATGTTGAGAATCGAAATATCCATCCCATCGCGCACTGTTTGCCCAGTTTTATTGAGAAGAGCAATTAGGCGGCAGTTCAATTCTTTCATGATCAGATCTACAGATCTTAACCCATTTTGAATGACAATCTCATCCAATAGAGAGTGGCCTAAGATGCTCATCATAGCTCCTGGAACTCCGTGCCCCGTACAATCGGCCAGGATCGCAATCTTTTCCCCTGTTTCTTCATTGCAGTGAAACCAGAAGAAGTCACCAGTGATGATGTCCTTGGGTAAGTTGATGAGGAAGAAATCAGAAAAATATTTCTGCATTTCACGTTCGTTCACCTTGAATGCCAATTGAAGCTTTCGTGCGTAGTTGATGCTGGCAGTAATATCATTGTTCTTGGCCTCGATAATTTCATTTTTAATACTGAGCTTTTCTTTTATCAGATCTTCTTTTTTCAATACTCGCACCAATAGGTTGAGCATGACGAAACCAATGATTAAAAAGACAATCACGCTAATTGCAATATTCCAGTAGAGATCCTGTCGCGCCTTGACCAGAAAAGAGTCAAACGGCTCGTCAACCTGCAGAATCGAAACCACTTCTCCAGCGCTGTTTTTTATGGGAGCAAAAGCCGAGAGCCATGTACCGTTTTCATCTTTGTAGCGATCGATGGTCCCACCTGATTTGTAGTTCTCCAAAATAGCATCGGGCTTTGAATGGTACTCGTGGCGGAAGTATGGGTTTTCACTGCTGGTCACACCAAAGAAAATCCTGTCTGAAGCTGGATCTTTGTACAAAGTGTAGACCGGTGATTCCAGCATATTCGTCTCGTAAGAGCGTCTGAGCTTTTGGTGAAGCAAATGGTATGTAAAATCCTCATCATTCCGGCTAATTTCATCTTTAGATGTGTGTGCATTCATCAGATATTCCACATCATCACCATCAATTTGAGCCGCTGCCGTTCTCGCAATTGTGTAGAGCTTGTCCAGCTGATGATACTGAATAGTAGAAATACTGGTGAGATAGGAATGAGCGATGAAGTAGCCGGCCAAAAGAACCATTCCCACCATTACGATCAGAGCTATCCTACCGGATCCACTTCTGGTAACTGCTGATATGTAGAGACTTTTAAATAGCATTGTCAGGTCTGATCGAAGACTAAAGTAAAGTCTTCTTCTCATCAAACTGTGTAGGAAAAGTCTCTAAAGAATAAAATCAGAGGAATCTTACAGGTTCAGCCAGTCGATATCCTTTCTCAATAACTCGAGCGTGGCCTCTTCCTCCGACCCACTTTCGGCCTCGTAGTTGTAAACCCAGCCAGCTGTTTCTGGCAGGCTCATAAGAATAGATTCCGTGCGACCCTTTGTTTCGAGGCCAAACTTGGTTCCGCGATCGTGAATTAGGTTGAACTCCACGTAGCGACCTCTGCGGATTTTTTGCCATTCGTTGTGTCGGTCTTCGACTGGCAAATCTCGCTTGCGGTTTACCAGCTGCACATAAACCGGAGCGAAGGTATTCCCCACTGCTTTCACAAACTTGAAAATATCTTCAGAAGACTTTTCCTCGTCTGGTTCCAGGTGATCGAAAAAGATACCTCCCACTCCGCGGGTTTCTTCTCTGTGAGAAAGGTAGAAGTAGTCGTCCGCCCATTTCTTAAATCGCGGGTAGTAGGCGATATCGAACTTGTCGCAAACGTTTTTCAGCTCCTTATGGAAAATAGCTGCTTCTTTTTTGTCGATGTAGTGTGGAGTGAGATCAATTCCACCGCCAAACCAGCAGGTTGTTTTTCCGCCCGGCTGCTCCATTTCGAAGTAGCGGATATTCATGTGGATTATCGGAACCAGCGGATGAGAAGGATGAATCACAATTGAAACTCCGGTGGCGAAAAAATTGGCTTCCTCGACTTTAAAATGGCGTTTCATAAGTGGAGGCAGCTCACCTTCCACAGCTGAAAAAAGGACTCCGCCTTTTTCGAAAACATTACCGTGTTGAATAATTCTGGTGCGGCCACCACCTCCGGCTTCACGCTCCCAGAGGTCTTCGTGGAACTTCGCTTTACCATCGCACTCCTCGAGCGCTGCACAAATATTGTCCTGAATTTCTTGAAAGCTCGCTGCTACCGTTTCTCTGTCGACCAATATTCTTCTTTTTTAAATTGGTTGTCCTCGTATTCGAGGATGTAAACAAACTGATTTTCGAATCCGCTTTCAATGCCGGTCTTGGCAAAATCAAACTGCGTACTCAGCAGGTCTTCGTCAGTGAAGTTGGTGAGATAGTTCGGGAATCGAGCTCCGTAACGCAACATTTTCATTCCGAAATACTGAAAAATGTCGTAGCCCAAAAAAGCGTACTGATCGGGCTCAGTGTTATACTTCTCACGATAGCTTCTCACAAAGCTCAGCACCTCTTCCGATTCGTAATCGATCATCGAGTTCGATGGAAGATGCAGATTCAACTTGTTTCTCGTTTCGATATCGAAAAAATTGAAGTTGATCCATTCGGAAGTTCCGTACATCGCAAACTCGTAATCTTTTCTGCTCACACCCCCCATTCTCCTGATCAGGTCAGCAATCACTGCCTTGTCGTTGCATGGTACCACAACCACATTTGTCCTCACCGAATTGAGCTTTTCTTCGAGTCCCTCAGCAGATTTCTCAGAAATCTCAAGAATCTTAACCTCTCCAATTTCGTAGATAGTATCCCTTGAAATTGCAGCTTCCAGCTCGGCCTTAAATGCGTCAAACATATCTTTGTAGCGTATGCCTCCAGCTCTCACAAGTATGATATTATCCTTTTGATGGTGAGCGGCAACTTCTCTTGCCATAATCCGCATTTCAGTGATTTCGGAGGGCACCAACTCGGTCATATTCTCTCGTTGGAGCAAAATTTTATTGGGCTGCGGCACTGGTATCACCTGATGAGCGTTGGAGCCGCTATAAAAATCGGTGACAATCTCAATAGCATCGCGCTGAAGAGGTCCAATTACAAGATCAGCATCGGGAAGGTCTTTTTGCAATCTCGGAGTAATTTGGTTGAGCTGATCATTGACGTCAACCACCACTAAATCGGCATTAAGCCCCCAGTTTTTCAAAGAGTCAGCAGACATAGATGCTCCTCGATAAAAACTCATTGCAATTTCTTGAAGTCGCTGCACCTTCCTTGGAACCGCTGTCTTCTCAGAGTCCAGATAGTTTAAGTAAAAAGGCATCAGTATACCGACCTTAAAACGATCTGGAAAAGCAGTCACTGTGTCGGAAACTATTTCTGAAAACTGAAGCTCTTTGTTGGTGTCAAATCGCTGATTTCGAGAAGGCACATCCCTTTCCGAAATCTGAGTTTGGACACGTTGTTCTCTGTCAGCAGGCTTGTCGGTTACAGCGTTACCTGGCGTCTCATTTTTAAGTTTGGGAATTCGAATAGTCGACTCGGCTTTCAATCCTTCGGGAAGTCCGTTGTTCACCTCCTTAATGGCCTCGATCGTAACTCCATACTTTTTAGAAATTGCATAAAGCGTTTCCTGCGGTTTCACCTTGTGGTGAACTAAACTGTCCTTTTCTGCCGGCACCTGCGCCATTGGAACTGCAGGTTGTGAGACAGAGCCTTTAGGGATTCTAATTTCTTCGTTCTTTTTCAAACCTTCATTCAGCGAAGGATTGAGCTCCAGCAAATCGTTTACTTCTATTCCGTATTCCTGAGAAATGCCAAAAAGCGTTTCGCGCCTTTTAACCTTGTGGATGAGAAAACCATTCTCGATCCGAATTGGGTTTTCCCAGCGGTCGGCACGGGCATCATCTGGCACTTTAATTTTCAAAACCTGGCCTACCTTGAGTCCGTCTTTGAGCTGAGGATTTTGGTCCTGGATTTCTTCAATTTCTACCTGATAGAGCTTAGAAATTGCGTAGAGGGTGTGCCCCGCTTCCACTTCGTGGATGTAGAATTTTTCACCATCTACTTCCTGCGTGGTTCGGTTGCTTTGGGCATTCGCCTGAAAACACATCAGTGCGAAAAGCCCGATAGCCAACAGGCGAATTAATTTGCAAGAAATATTCTTTTTCATCCGATTCATTTCATTCAAAAGTATCCGCCTCTATTAGCGGAAACCGTGCCAGTGAAAGGTAAATTTCAAACTCCAAGCACCAAATCTCAAATCCCAAATTCCACGTGTACTCCGCAAGCTTTAGCGAAGGAGTAAACTCCAAAAGGGTCAGTCCCAAATTCGTTCTACTTCGATCGACAAGCGGCCTTCGCGCCAAAATAAGCTATCTTCCCTCCCTTTCTCTCGCTCTCACACTCACTCTCAACACTGCCTTTACTCCCATTCGATGGTGGCAGGTGGCTTTGAGCTAATATCGTAAACCACGCGGTTAATTCCCTTGACGCGGTTGATGATCTGGTTCGAAACTTTCCCCAGCACTTCGTAGGGCAGGTGACACCAGTCTGCTGTCATTCCGTCTGTAGATGTAACCGCCCGCAAAGCTACGGCCTGCTCGTAGGTTCTTTCATCACCCATTACTCCAACGGACTGCACCGGAAGTAAAATTGCTCCGGCCTGCCAAACCTCGTCATAAAGATTGTTATCGCGTAGGTTCTTAATCCAGATATCGTCTACATCTTGTAAAATACGAACCTTTTCGGGAGTGACCTCACCGAGAATTCTAATTCCCAAACCTGGACCCGGGAATGGATGACGACCCAAAATATTTTCTGTGATATGAAGCGCTCTTCCCACTCTTCTCACCTCATCTTTAAAAAGCAGACGAAGCGGCTCTACTACTTGCAACTTCATGTAATCTGGCAAACCGCCTACGTTGTGGTGCGATTTGATTGTAGCCGAAGGACCACCGGTTGCAGATACAGATTCGATCACATCGGGATAAATTGTTCCCTGGCCCAGCCATTTAGCACCCTCCACCTTGTGCGACTCATCGTCAAACACCTCGATGAAAACGCGACCAATGGCTTTTCGCTTTTTCTCCGGATCGGAAATGCCTTTTAGCGCAGCGTAAAACTGATCTTTGGCATCAACGCCTTTCACATTCAGCCCCATGTCCTTGTAGCTCTCGAGCACATCTTCGAACTCGTTTTTGCGCAAGAGACCATTGTCAACAAAAATGCAGTGGAGATTTTTGCCTATGGCATTGTGCAAGAGCATGGCAGCAACTGAAGAGTCAACTCCACCGCTAAGGCCGAGAATCACCTTGTCGTCACCGAGCTGGTTTTTGAGTCGCTTGATGGTTTCGTCAGCAAAGTGCTCTGCTGTCCAGTCCTGGCTGCACTTGCAAATATTGACGATGAAGTTTTCGAGTAATATTTTTCCGTCAGTGGTGTGGTAAACCTCTGGGTGAAACTGAATTCCAAAAGTTTTTTCCCCTTCGATGTGGTAACCCGCCACTTCTACGTCTTCTGTACTGGCGATGATTTCGAATCCATCGGGCAGCTCGCGGATGGTGTCGGCATGCGACATCCAAACCTGCGACTGATCGGGAATGTGGTGCATCAATTCGTTTTCGCGCTTGATGAATGAGAGGTTTGCTCTTCCGTATTCGCGCGTTTCGGCTGCGGCCACCACTCCACCATTGGCTTGCACCATGTGTTGCGCTCCGAAGCAAACGCCCAGCAGCGGTAGCTTTCCGCGTATTCCAGAAAGATCTGGTTGCGGGGCATCGTCTTTTCTAACCGAAAAAGGGCTTCCCGAGAGAATTACACCTTTCACTTGCTCACCGATCTCTGGCACCTTGTTCCAGGGGTGAATTTCGCAGTAAACGTTAAGCTCTCTTACTCGTCTGGCAATGAGCTGAGTGTACTGCGATCCGAAATCCAAAATTATTACCGTCTCTTGCATGGCGGCAAAATTAGCCAATTGCCCATGAGTGGGTAGCCTATTGTGAGACAATTTTTCCCCAAAGTTTTGGGTGGTTGTTCATATCCCACAACACTAAGCCGGAGGCTGTATATTTGTGACTTCAATTGAAATCTAAGCAAATGTCGTTTCTTCAAAATTTGAGTGACAAAAAACTGGTACTGGCTTCGAAATCTCCTCGAAGACAAAAGCTCTTACGGGAGATGGATCTCATGTTCGAGACACGGGTTAGAGAAATCGATGAGAAGTTTCCCAGCGAGCTCAAGCGCGAAGAAATTCCGATGTTCTTATCAGAGCTAAAAGCAGGAGCATTTAAAGACGAACTCAACCCACAAGAAATACTGATCACCAGCGACACTGTTGTCTGCCTGGGCGACAGAGTGATGAACAAACCCGAAAACCGAAAAGAAGCTATCGAAATGCTCTCGAGTCTTTCAGGAAAAATGCATACGGTTTACACTGCTGTCACACTTACTTCCAGCGAAAAACAAATCACATTTTCTGATGCCACGGACGTTTACTTTAAGGAACTCACTGCCGCAGAAATCGAATATTACATCGACCAGCACCGCCCATTCGACAAGGCCGGAGCTTACGGCATTCAGGAGTGGATCGGCTACATCGGAATTGAAAAAATCGAAGGAAGCTACTTCACGGTTGTGGGACTTCCGGTTCAAAAGCTTTATGCGGAGCTGAGTAAATTTTAGCGATTTTCAAACTGCCCGCAGAAATAAGGAATCATGTCTCGCACTCGCTCGTAGCCAAGTCGCAGGGCTTCATTGAGATCCTCGCAGCCCTGTGACCCGCGGTAGGTCATTATTCTCGCCATTCCCCGGTTGTAGTAGGCAGCTGCGTATTCCGCATCTAAATCAATCGCTCGGTCGTAATGAAATCTGGCTTCATCCATTTCACCGCGCATAAGCTGCATATTCGCCATCAGGTTGAAGGCGATGGCATTGTTTGGATTCATCTCGGCTGCTTTTTCATAATCCGAAAGCGCTCGAAAAAAGTCTTCCTTTTGCTCATACGCCTGACCTCTGTGAATGTAACCCATTTCGTCTTGTGGGTTCAATTCGATTGCTTTTGTGAAATCCTCAATTGCCTCATCCACTTTTCCCTGTTCGAGGTAAAGATGACCTCGCGAGTAGTAAGCCAGCGGAACAGAATCGTTGAGCATAAAAAATGTTTCGAAGTCGTTGAGCGCATTGTCGTAGTCGTCCATGGCTGCGTAGGTCATCGCTCTTTCAAATTGTCCCCAAATATTATTTGCCGGTTCCAATTGAATCGACCTGGTAAAAGACTTAAGAGCACTCTCCATGTTGTACTGGCGATAAGCAATCATCCCTTTCACCTGCCAGGCCTCCTGAAAATCAGGATAACGAACAACCAAATCCTGAATCGTACGATTAGCTGCCGTCATGTCTCTGTTATTGTAAAGCAGTAGAGCACGCTTTAGAAAAGCCAGAGAATCTTCTGGTTCCTCCTCAATTTGATCGTCAATGTCAGCCAGCCTTTCCTTGTAAGAGGTGGTATCTACCACTTCGTTTAAATCGAAAAACACGTTGAGCTCATTGACACTGTTCAGCTTTAGAAAAAGATTCAGGTGCTTTTGATCCCATCCGATATCGCGGTCTAAAAGTCGCAACTTTGCTCCCTGATCGTAAACATATTCGATGTACGGGTTCATAGATTTGGCTTTCCTCCGATCTGATTGAGCCTCGGTTTCCTGACCAGTTCTCATCAAAGCCGTAGCACGCTTCATATAGGCAAGAGCGTATCCCTGATCAGCATTGATTGCGTTGGTGTAAGAGAAAATAGCATTCTGCCACTCGCCATTTTGCATGTAGTTGTCGCCCTCAACTATGAGCTTAACTGATTTGGTTCTCGGGTTTTGTGCGGTCGCATCAATCTGAAAAACAGCAAGAACAACAGTGATGAGGAATAAGAGACGGATGGGAATTTTCATTGTATCAATTTTGTCTTGTTAAGTTAAACAAAACAGAGAGACGGCTGGTTCATTTTGCCGCCTTTCCCGAAAGGCTAGAAAACAAAAAAGCCACGACAAATCTGCCAACCTTCTAAACTCAGTTTCTTGTCTCGACTCCGCTCGACAACCGTCAGCGCGCATTGATCAAAACCCAGAAGCACAAAGTCTCAAAACAAAAAAGCCACAACAAATCTGCCGTGGCTTCTTCAAAAATTAAATACTGATCCTATTATAAGTTCACCGTCACTTTTGGTGCGGCATTCAGTGTTTCATCGTTGGCACCGGACTTAAACTTATCGAAGTTTTTGTTGAACTTCTCTGCGAGCTCAACAGCTTTCTTGTCGTAAGTTTCTTTGTCTCTCCAGGTGCTGCGCGGATCGAGAATGTCTGAAGGAACTCCAGGGCATTCTTCCGGCATTTGCAATCCGAAAACTTCGTGCTCTTTGTAGCTCACGTTCTCCAGTTGGTTTTCGAGAACAGCCGTGATCATGGCACGCGTGTACTTGAGTCGGATACGAGATCCAACTCCGTACACTCCACCGCTCCAGCCGGTGTTCACCAACCAAACGTTTACGTTGTTTTCATCGATTTTCTTCCCGAGCATTTCAGCATAAGTGGCTGGGTGCAGCGGCAAGAATGGCGAACCGAAGCAAGCTGAGAAAACCGTTTGTGGCTCAGTAATTCCAGCTTCAGTACCGGCTACTTTTGCGGTGTACCCAGAGATGAAATGATACATCGCCTGTCCTTTGGTCAACTTGCTGATCGGAGGCAAAATCCCCGAGGCATCGCAAGTGAGGAAGAAAATATTATTAGGCACTCCACCGATTGACGGATCTACCGTGTTTTCGATGTGATCGATTGGATAAGAAACACGTGTATTTTGTGTTTTTGACGAATCGGTATAGTCGGGAGTAACTCCGTCTTCGCCAAAACCGATATTCTCCAAAATCGCACCGAATTTAATGGCATCGTAAATCTGCGGTTCTTTCTTGCGAGAAAGGTCAATGGTTTTGGCGTAGCATCCACCTTCGAAGTTGAAGACAGAATCTTTTGCCCAGCCGTGCTCATCGTCACCGATTAGTTTTCTTTTTGTATCTGAAGAGAGCGTGGTTTTCCCTGTCCCAGAGAGACCAAAGAAAATGGCCGTGTCTCCACCTTCGCCCACATTTGCAGAGCAGTGCATTGAGAGCACATCTCTTTCGTGAGGAAGAATAAAGTTGAGCACTGAGAAAATTCCTTTTTTGATTTCTCCGGTGTACCCGGTTCCACCGATCAGGATCATCTTCTTGGAGAAATTGAGAATGGCAAAGTTGTGTTGTCTTGTACCGTCAATTTCTGGCTCTGCGTGAAAACCAGGAGCACACACGATGTGCCAGTCCGGTTTGAAGTTTTCAATTTCATCAGCCGATGGTCTCAAAAACATATTGTTGGCGAACATATTTGACCAAGGGTATTCGGTAGCTACGCGGATGTTTAGACGGTAATCTTTGTCTGCACAAGCGTAGGCATCTCTCACATACAAATCTCTGTTAGAGAGGTATGCTTTCATTCGATCGTAAAGTCTGTCGAACTTGTCTGAATCGAACTTTTGGTTGATATCGCCCCACCAAACTGAGTTGCGAGTGACATCATCTTCAACGATAAAACGATCCTTAGGAGATCGACCGGTAAATTCTCCGGTATCGATGGCCAGTGCTCCGGTGTTGGTGAGCACTCCCTGGCCGTTCATTAGTGTTTCTTCCACCAGCTCTGCCGGTGCAAGGTTCCAATATGCGTTTGCATAATGCTTTAGTCCAATACTTTCGAGAGATGCATTTTTTGCTCTCTTGCCGAAATTGTTCATAAAATTGAAATTGGTTTCACATGCTTTATAAAGCAAAATTAGGGACTTTCTGAGGAACCTCCCACGTCCAATGTGTGCTATTCTTGGCTTTTTTTTCACACACAGTTTACAGACACGTATATGTTTTGGCACCAAAGGCGCGTGGACTACGGCATCGAAGAGAAATGAAAAAAGTGAAAAACTGTTTGGAAATCAAGACTTGCGAAGCATCGTCACAAAAACGAGCACCCAACCGACAATCATCAGCAATCCGCCAACGGGCGTCACCGGACCGAGGAATCTCAAACCGCCTTCCATCCCCATCAACGGGCGGAGGCTCAGCAGGTAAATGCTAAAACTGAAAAATAAAACACCGATTAAAATAAGTCGCATGGCCCATTTTAAGTTTTTGCCTGAAAGATGCTGAATGACGGGCAGCGCCAACAAAGCCAGTCCCATCCAAACCTGATAGCGCACACCGGTCTTGAAAGAATCGAGCTGGCTAGCCGAAAGCTCGGCCTCCAACGCGTGAGCACCCATGGCTCCGAGAACAACACCCAGCGCGAGAAGAATAGCACCCCATGCCAAAAAACCAGATTTCAAAATTTCTTGATTCTGCATCAGCCTAGCTCCTCCCTGAGTTCTTTTTTAAGGCTGGCGATTGCAAGTTTCGAAAGGTTGTTTTTCTTATTCGCTTCCTGCTGAAAGATGTGCTGACTCAGCTCCAGGCCGCTGGCTTTGGGGCCAACTTTTTTTGCCGCTTCGCGAATCCACTGCGACACCTCTTCTCGCGAAGCCGCCACCAACTGCCAGCTCTGATCGCTCACGTACATCTGCATGCTCACGTTGTGCTCAAACTCTTCGCGGATGGCTTTTAACAATTCTAGCTGCAGTTGGGCCGAGGTCATGGTCCCTCGATTTACTCTGTGAATCAAACTCTGAGGGGTGATTCTCTCCACGAAAAAGATCAGCCTCTCATAAGCCTTTAGCTTTAGCGGAAAATATGTGCTCATCTTGTTGTTCACCTGCTCTGCGTAGCGCAGTCGCTCACGCTCCACGAAATGAACTTTCACAATCACGTAAATTACGATAAATGCCAGCCCCATCAAGATTAATGACATAGCCGGCCAAATCCAATTTTCTAACTCCATGCTCTAAATTTGGCGTCCAAGTTATACAGAACTTAAGTAACCAACAATACCAATCGATTGATTAATTTGGCGTTGTTTGTATCTCAATGAGTAAACAACTACTGAAGATGAAAAAAATTCTGTCGATCGTTATCGCTTTGGTTTTGACCTCAACTGTTTTCGGGCAACTCGCTTTTGAAAGAGACGATTCCATAGAAGTGATTAAAGATGGTGAGCCGATGCTGAACCCCTGGGCTGGAGGATTCAACTCTCCTCAGTTTTCAAACTTCGATCTTTTTGCCAGTGGAAATGACGACCTGTTTGTTTTTGATCGCATCGGAGATCGCATCATGCTTTTTCACAATATTGCCGAGCCCGGAGAAACTCCCATCTACAAACACCGCTATGACGAGCTGCTGGACATCTTCCCGGAACTTGAGGCTTGGGCACTAATGCGTGATTACAACGGAGACGGGCTTTTGGATCTATTCACCAGCGAACAAAGTGGTGTGCGGGTATATAAAAACATCGGTGACTTTGGGCCCTTTTTCGAACTCGCTTCACCTATGCTTCAGTCTACCTACAATTTTGGCAACCCGTTCGATGCCAGCCTCTACTGCGTAAATATCGACATTCCTATTATCGAAGATTATGACGGAGATGGAGATCTGGACATTTTGAGTTTCACAGAGGGTGCCAGTACGATCTATTATTTCTGCGGTCAGTCTGCTCAAAACGGTGACAGCGAATCGCTCGATTTCGATTTGGGCAACCGATGCTGGGGCTACGTGAAAGAAGGTGCCGAAGACAACACCATTTTCCTGGGCGAAGAATGCTCTTTTAACGTAGTCGACCCTCGCTCTTCGAGTGGAGGTGAACGCCACACCGGGGGAACACTCGCTTTCAGAGACCTCAACGGTGATGGCTACGGAGAAGTAATTATTGGAGATGTGACTTTTGACAACCTGATCGCTCTTGAGAACGGACCTGGAGAACAAACACCTGATAGCGTTACAGCTCAGTACACGGATTTTCCCGCCTCTCTGGCTGGCGATGTTGCAGTCGATCTCACCAAGTTTCCAGCCGCCTACTTTCTCGATCTCGATGGCGACAACATTGACGATTTGGTAGTTTCTCCCAATGCGCAGTTTGCCGTGGAAGACGATTCCAGCGCGTGGTTCTACAAAAACACTGGAACAAACGACCTTCCTTATTTCGAGCTGCAACAGAAGAACTTCTTGCAAGACGGAATGATCGATCGGGGCACCAATGCCTATCCCGTGCTTTTCGACTACAACGGTGACGGCCTCAAAGACTTGCTGGTTGGAAACAAGCAATACTACCAGGACGGAGGAAATTCGCCTTCGAGTGTGGCGCTTTACGAAAACACCGGAACAACTTCATCGCCTCAGTTTACTTTCATCACCGATGATTATGCCGACCTGAGCCACGAAGCACACACGAACCTCTACCCCGCTTTTGGCGACATCGATGGCGATGGTGATCAGGATCTCGTGCTTGGCGTGAACAGCGGAGAACTCCTACTTTTTACCAACTCTGCCGGATCGGGAAACACTGCTGATTTTTCCGGAGGTGCCACACCGCTTCAGTATGCCGGAGGTGAGGCTATAGATGTGGGAGTGGCGGCAACTCCACAGTTTTTTGACGTGGATGGAGATGGCATTCTGGACCTTCTCGTTGGCGAGAAAAACGGAAACATCAATTACATCAAAAACAACGGTACAGCTCAAGCGGCCTCTTTCGAATTGATTGAAGAAACGCTCGGTGGCGTAATTGCCAGCAACGAACTCGGTATCAACGGCTACAGCGTTCCGCACATGTTTTTGCAAAGCGGACAACGCAAACTACTCGTGGGAACAGAAGTGGGAATCATCAACTTTTACGACAACATCAACGGAAACCTCGATGGCGAGTTTAACCTCGTTGAAGAGCAGCTGGCGGATATCAAAGAGGGAGATGACTGTGCAGTTTGGCTCGAAGACATCAACAACGATGGCTGGCCAGATCTTTTTTACGGTCAAATTGGCGGTGGCGTAGCTTTTTACGCTGGCATCGATCCAATGATCAGCGTTGGTGAAAATACAATAGGCGAGGATGACGTGACCATTTATCCAAACCCTGCTAGCGATCGAATTACCGTAAGGTTTGAAAAAGGAAACTCAATTCCAAAGCGCATTGTCTTGAAGAACATGCTTGGACAGGAGGTTCTTCCCGTAGTGAATTCTACTGAAAAAGAAATTCACATTGAAACTCACGAATTGCCGAGGGGTGTTTATGTGATCGTCATCACAACGGCCAATGGCAGTAGATCCTCTAAAAAGTTGGTGATCGAGTAATCAGTTTTCTTGTTTAAGGTTGGTAAGGCTAAATAGATCAAACTAGTTAAAGTCTTGGTTTCTAAAAGTTTTTTTACCTTACTCCTCATATCAATACTTAACACTGTTCTAATTGATGGAAATTATTACTCTTCACAAACAGCCAACTTCACTTCTGATCATTCTTTTTGCTTTTGCAATCTCCATTTCAAGTTGCCGAAAAGACAACGATGAAGAGTGCTGCGATCCGACTAATCCTGAGTGTCCAAATTACGATTCTTGTTATGGAGTGGAAGAACCTACCGCAGAAATCATTATGCGTGAGCTTTATCTTTTTGATGGCTTAAGCAAAACCCCGCCAGATTCTGTATTTGCAAATGAAGTCGAGTTCAGTTCACCTTTCATAAACGATGATATTGAGCACACGTGGTATCTAGGGGCAGAGGTAATTAATGAACCTGTTTTTTCACGCACGCACTCAGGAGTTCCTCGCCCCGCGAACATTACTGTAAGCCACGTGATCGAATATCCGGTTGACAATGAATGTTATCCTAATTCAACAGGTCGCGATAGCACAAATGCGACATATTATTTAATAGAGTACTATTATGAGTTCTTGACATATGGAAAATTCAGAGGAGCCTTTGAGAATGAGACAGATTCATTTGATTTCGAATTTTCAGTAAGGTATCCGGATTTCAGTCATGTGGCATACCCCGGTGATCTTTCTTTAGAACCGGAATCATACGCGTTTAACTTCAATAATGAAGGAGATACGATTACCAGCGAGGACCTTACACTTGCAATGAAAGGAAGAAATCTAATCGGTCACCTTAGTGGAAGCGGGACCTTCAGCCCAAGAGGTACATATACAATAAATCCTGAAAATCGAAAAGAAGCACGATTTGAGTACACACATCATGGTGAAGACTTTATTGTTAATGCCCGCATCCTTGACTGATTGACTGTGCCTAGTTTATTCTTCAAAAAATCAACAACCCACCAATAAAAATCACCAACCCAAGCACCAGTAGAAAGAGGGTAAACGGCAAAATGTCGCGGGCTTTCAGTCCGGTGATTCCGAGGAGCGGAAGTGCCCAAAATGGCTGAAGCATATTGGTGATCTGATCGCCATAGGCCAGCGCCATGATACTTTTAGTGAGCGGCACACCCATGTCGGTGGCGGCCTGGACAATGATCGGTCCCTGAACGGCCCACTGTCCTCCTCCACTGGGAACAAAAATGTTTACCAGTCCAGCTGAGAAAAAGGTGAGAATCGGATACAGCGTTTCTGGGGAAGAAGAGTCTTTACAGATTTCCACAAACCAACCCGAAATTTGCTCCACCATTCCGCTGTGGTTCATGATGGCCATAATTCCAAAATAGAGCGGAAACTGAATGAGAATTCCGGCAGCTCCGCCAATAGCGTCATCAACGGCCGATAGAAATGACTTGAAACTGCGATGGAATAGCAATCCCAAACCAAGGAGCAAAAAGTTGAGATAGTTGGGCGTAATAAATTTCAGTTCTGCAAATCCCGGGTCGGAAACGGCTGTGTAGCCGGCAACGCCCAGAAAAAGAATTCCAAACAAAAGCCCACTCCACTTCGAGCGATCGATTTTTTCGGCACCTACTGTCTCCTCTTCAATTTCAGTTTGTGCACCTTCTCCTTTAGGCAATGAAAAAGGCTGAGGCGACAAGCGATTTCCGAGCCAGTACATGGCCGTTGGCAAAATCAGTAACAACGCAAAAGACAGTGAAAGATTCATCGTTCCGAAAACCGTTTCTGTGTAGGTAATCGCCTCAGGGAGTTGAGCGATTTGATCAGCGGTCATGCTTTGTGAGTTGTCGCGCATCAGCTCGCGGATGTGTCCGTTGTCCGCCACTTTCACCAACGAAGATCCCGAAAAGCCACCGTGCCACACCATCAAACCTGAGTAGCCCGCAGCTCCAAGCAGCGGGTAGTTGAGTCCCATCTTTTTCTTTCGGGCACTCTCAGCAACTTTTCTGGCAAACACCGCCCCGAAGATGAGTCCGAGTCCCCAGTTGAAGAGCGCTACCATCACCGTCAAAAAAGTAATCCAAAAAGCAGCTTTACCTGTTGAAGTGCAGTAGTTGTCGGTGAAGTAGTCGATCACTCTGCTGACTGCCGGAGTGAGTGCCAGCGCGTGACCGAGCACCAGGATGAGCATCATCTGCATGGCGAAAACCATGAGGTTCGAGTTCCACAAGCCCTCCTGCCAGTAGCCGGCAATTTCCAATGCATAACTTCCAACACCCTGATCGGCAGTGCGAGTGAAAAACAAGGCGATCAGAAAAGTAAACACCGTCAGCAAAATCGCGATGGTGAAAGGCGAAGGCAGCAGCCTGCGAAAGGTGTAAATAAATCGGTCGGAGAAGTTCATTTGGTTTTCAGGCTTCGTCTTGATTTTTCGATCAAGTCGCTAAAGATAAGAGACTCCTGTCACTTTGCAATCGCTTCATTCAACCTCTCCAGTCACCTCCCCGCACTTCAGCATCGACTCGCCAAAGTAAGGGTTCAGCACTTCGTCTTCACTGCTCAGCCAGTCCGCCCCGTTGTTATTATCAGCCATGGGACAGTGCTGAATGAAAAGCTTGTCTCCACCAGTACCAAACATTTTGACTGCCTGGATCATCGCATTCGATAAGCTTTGAAAATGCTTTCGCATTTCACTCAGGGCATCAGCCTTTTCCATTTCACCGACAGACCTTTCCATTTGGCTCTTTAAGCTCTTCCAGTGATCGGCAGCTTTTTCATCCAAGCCATTTAGGTTGAGTGAAGACAGCGATTCTGAAAGCTTTTCTCGCGAATCTTTCGAACCAGATAGATTGTCGTTCACCAAAGTATTCTTCAAGCTTAAATAATCATCAATGAGTTTACTGAACTTCTCTTTGTCGGAATTACTCAACATCGCCTTCTTACTCTGATCGTCTCCTTTCACGCTCATCATGCTTGGCTTTCCGTTGAGTTGGGCTGCCGCATCTATACTGAAAGCCCCGCTCGCTGCGATTTCTTCGCCACTTTTCAGACCGCTCACGATCTCGTAAGAATCTCCCAGATCTTTGCCGAGCGTCACTTCTCTCATGTTAAAAAACGTACCGGCATCCGTGGCCGATTTTACGTAAACCACAGAGCGCTTGCCCGTCCACAGCACTGCGCTTTTCGGAACCGACAATACCTGGTTCTCCTTTTCGCCAGCGGTCAAACCAGCATTCACAAACATGCCTGGTTTTAGCTCTCCGTCATTTTGAACAACAACACGCGCCTTCGCCACTCTCGACTTTCCATTAATGACCGGATCGATAAATGAAACGCGCCCTTCGAAGATCTTATCGGGAATCGATGGAACCGAAAACTCCACTGTGCTTCCTTCCTCAATCCAGTTTAGATTTGATTCGTAAACATCGAGCATTAGCCAAACGCGAGAAAGATTGGCGATTTCGTAAATCCGCTCTCCAGCTTTCACATAATCGCCTTCATTCACTGACTTCTCCATTACCACTCCCGACACATCGGCATCAATCGGAAAAACCTCTTTTACCTTACCGGAACTCACGATTTCTTCGATCTGCTTTTCTGTTAATTTCCAGTTTCTGAGCTTCGACTTTGCCGACTCGAAAAGCTCCGGTTCTGAAGATTTGTATTTTGCAGCTTCGAGCAATTCTCTTTGAGCAGTTGCGAGCTCGGGTGAATACACCCGGGCAATCGTTTGTCCTTTGCTCACCAATTCACCAGAAAAATTCACCAGCAACTCTTCTACCCTGCCAGGAATATGACTCGACTGTGACTGTGACAGTCTTTCGTCAGCCTCGATTTTTCCGGTGAGGCGCAAACTTCTTGCGTTTTCTCCCATTCCGACTTCCACGGTTTGCACGTTGGCAAGCTTCATGGCTGTTTGCGTCATTTCCACTGCATCGGGGTCGAGCCCAGCAGCCTGCTCATCGACTTTAATTAAGTCCATACCACAAATCGGGCAATCTCCGGGCTCGCTCTTCCGCACGTTTGGGTGCATTGAGCATGTCCAAACTTCGCCTTCTTCGGATTCGTGTTGATGAGAGGATTTTTCGCCTGTCGAGTTTTCACCCGGTGAAACTAACCACACCAACAGTGCTCCCGCTGCAAAGGCCAGCAAGATTACAGTCCATTTTTTTATTCCTTGTTTCATCGTCTTATCTGTTAGTTCAATCTTGTTTTACTTTCCTGAAGTTTCAAAAGAAATTTAATTCACGTTTGAAGTGACGTATCGAATTCTGGCCAGCTCAACGTGGTAGCCCACCAGTGCTTCGACCTTCAGTTTTTCGTATTCGTTAATTTTTTGGCGTATTCTCAAGATCTCATCGAATCGAGTTCCCGAATTGGCGTATTCACTCCGCAACAACTCCAAAATTCTTTGAGCTTCCTCGATTTGTCGTTCGTAGAGATTTACCCATTCCGCCTTTTGAAAGAGTCTCGCCTTAGCCGTTGAAAGCTCGGCTTGCAGCTCATTTTCTACATTCTCTTTTTTGAGTTCGTAGCCTTCGCGCATCAACTGAGCTTCGCGTTTTGCAGCTTTGTACTGCCTGCGGAAAATCGGCAGAGAAACGGAGACCATCGGCATCACCACGTCTTTGCCATTGTCGGGCAGGTCGACATCGCTTCTTTCGCCAACCACCACGTAATCTATGCCCAGACCCACACCCGGCAAGCCGCTCTTTTCAGCAGCCTCTTCGGCAAATCGTGTCGACTCAATCTGTCTGTCATAGACCGACAGCTTCGGATTGTTTTGAATCAGCGAGTCGGCCGTTTGCATTTCTTCGAGCCCATCGATCTTTAAATCCGTTTGAATCACCACATCCTCAGTTTCCTCCCGATTCAGAAGTGCGTTAAATTCCGCTTTCAACTCCTCCTTTCGAGATTCGAGCACCTCAATTTTCGTTTTGGATTCGCGGATCGACATTTCAACAATGAGCACATCAGACATTGGGCTTTTTCCTGACTCGAACTGTTGAGTAACAAAACTCTTTAGGTTTTTCCATAGATCGAGGTTCTCCCTTTCAAGCCTCATCTCTTCTTCAACTTCAACAAGCGGGTAGTAGGCTTTTGCCACATCCAAAAACAATCGGTTTTTACTATCCTCGAAAACGAAAAATCGAGCTTCGGCCTGTTGCTTCAATCGATTTTCTTTAGCACTTAAGGAACCGAACCACGGAAACATTTGCGAAAGCGAAACCTTAGCCTGCTGTGGCCCCACGCGTGTTTCCACCGGAGAAAGAAAGTAACCGAATGAAAGCGTGGGATTTGGCAAACTTCCCACTGTAGCAGCTCTTTCGAGCGTAGCTTCAAACTCTTTGTACTCAGCTTTCAAGCCAGGATTGTTCTCAGCAGCGAGCTTTTGATATTCAGTCAAGTCCTGAGCCACCCCAACCGAAGCCGGAATGATCAAACTCACCAACAGCAAAAACTTGAGCGAACTCATCATGATTGTAATTTTTATTTTGTTTTTCATGACTCTTCGATTTGAGCTCCTGCCTCTTCGCGCCAGCTGTAGAGCACAGGAACAATGAAATAAGTAACCACCGCTACGAGCATACCTCCAAATGCGGGGATCGCCATCGGGATCATGATGTCGGAGCCGCGGCCAGAGGAGGTCAGAATTGGCATCAGAGCGATGATGGTCGTCACTGAAGTCATCACGGCCGGTCGAATTCTCTTTTGACCGCCTTCGAGAACAGCCTCTCGGATCTCGCGCTTTGTATCGGGCTTGTTTCGCTTAAAACTTTGATCGAGGTAAGTTGCCATCAAAACGCCATCATCTGTAGCAATTCCGAAAAGAGCAATGAAGCCGACCCAAACGGCAACACTGAGGTTGATAGTTTCCACCTGAAATAAATCTCGCATGTTGGTGCCGAAAAGCGAAAAGTCGGCAAACCAAGCCTGGCCATAGAGCCATATGAGAATGAACCCTCCGCTGAAGGCCAGTGTGATTCCCACAAAAACCATTAGCGAAGTGGAAACTGACCTGAACTGGAAGTATAGAATGAGGAAAATCACCAGCAACACAACAGGAACTATCAGAGACAGTCGTTTCTCGGCTCGCACCTGATTTTCGTAATTCCCCGAAAACTCGAAGCTAACTCCCTGAGGCACTTTTAGCTCGCCACTTTCTATTCTGCTTTCAATTTCACTTCTGGCAGCTTCAACAACCTCAACTTCAGAAAAACCGTCATTTCTATCGAAAAGCACGTAATCGACCAAAAAAGTATTCTCGCTTTTTATCGCCTGCGGACCTCGAACGTATTCGATATCCACAACCTGGCCGAGGGGAATTTGTGCTCCTGAAGAGGTGTTGATGAGAATGCTGTTTATCGCTTCCGGATTATCACGAAGCTCTCTTGGATAGCGCACCCGAACGGGAAAACGCTCGCGGCCTTCAACTGTTGAAGTGACCTGCATTCCACCTACGGCAGTTTCAATTGTCTTTTGAACATCTTCCACATTTAGCCCGTAGCGACTAATCTCTTCACGATCAATGTTCAGGTGCATGTAAGGCTTGCCAACGATTCTGTCGGCAAAAACAGCTTCAGACTTCACTGGGCCAACTTCCTTCAAAATACCTTCGAGCTCGAGAGCAAAGTCTTCAATCGTTTTAAGCTCAGGTCCAAAAACCTTAATTCCCATCGGAGCGCGCATCCCCGTTTGCAGCATCACCAATCGTGTTTCTATCGGCTGCAGCTTCGGAGCTGAAGTCACACCTGGGATTTTCGTGACTTTCGAAATCTCTTCCCAGATATCATCAGGAGACTGAATGTGCTCTCTCCAGTTTCGATAGTATTGACCATCTTCATCTGGAATAAGTTTTTTGGTTTGCATTCCTCTGAGCACAGCTTCTTCGTTGGAGAGTGTGTCTCCTGTTTCAAAAACGAACTTGCCATCTTCATCGACCTTGAATCTTTGTCTGGCACCCGTTTCGTCAACTTCAAACTCCGACTTGTAGTTGATCACATTCTCGAACATCGAAATTGGTGCGGGGTCAAGAGCCGATTCCACTCTTCCCATTTTTCCTACGGTCATTTTCACTTCAGGAATTGAAGACACAAGCATGTCTAACTGACCTAAAACTTCGCGGTTGTATTCCATCCCAGAGTGAGGCATGGAAGTGGGCATCAGCAAAAAGCTACCTTCATCGAGTGCGGGCATAAACTCCTCGCCCACTCCGGGAAAAGTTTCGGAAAGGCTCGTCCACACACGCGACTTTTCTATATCCACACCAACTTTACTCAGGCCAGCAGAAGCAAACCCAAAGACGGTTGTAAAACCAAGCCAAACCATCGCTCCCATCAGGATTAAAAAAGCAGGAAGAATCAGGAATTTCTTCTTATTGTTGAGGCACCAGCGTAAAATTGGTCGGTAGTAGTGTTCGATCAAACGAAAGACAACGATAACCAATCCAACTGCAAAGGCTACAAAAATGGCGTTTAGAAGCAGCGATCGTCCTGGTCCCAGCGGAAGCCAGAATTTCGCGAGCAGCCAAACTACGGCCACCACACTCACAATGATTTTGAGATTTCTCAGCAACCAGTTTTTATCAGCCCAGAGCTGCTGTGCAAAGCCAGCGATACCAAAAGCCATCAGTGAAATTCCCGCCCAGGCGTTCTCAAAAATGGCAATCAACAAGCCCAAAATGATTAACCCTGCATTCAGGAGCTGATTGATCCGTTTATTCTTCACCCTAAAACCAAACAGCCAGTGAGCTAGCGTGGGTAAAATTAAAATCGTGATCAGCAGCGCTGCAATGAGCGCAAAGGTTTTGGTAAACGCCAACGGCCTAAAGAGTTTTCCCTCTGCTGCCTGCATTGTGAATACAGGAATAAAACTCACAATCGTTGTCGAAACGGCTGTAAGAATCGCGGAGCTCACCTCTGCCGAGCCATCATAAACAGCGTTCTTAACCCGCTGAAAATAGCTCTCCGTTTTCTTCTCATTTTCACCTGAGCTCTTCATCTCCTCCAGCTTCTTCAGAATATTTTCAGAGAGAATTATCCCCAGATCGATCATGGTACCGATAGCGATAGCGATTCCCGAGAGTGCTACAATGTTGGCAGTGACATCGAAAAATCTCATGGCGATAAAAACCATGAGCACAGCCAGGGGCAGCAAACTGGAGATCAGCACCGATGCGCGCAGGTTGTAGACCACCACGATGATTACCAGAATGGAAATCAGAATTTCCAATGAAAGCGCTTCTTCGAGCGTACCGAGTGTTTCCTGAATCAATCCGGAACGGTCGTAGAAAGGCACAATGGTTAATTTGCTTTCCGTGCCGTCATCAAGCGTTTTAGTGGGCAGTCCAACAGAAATTTCGTCAATTCGGTCTTTCACGTTTTGGATAACCTCCATTGGGTTCGCACCATAGCGGGCGACTACTACTCCACCAACGACTTCGGCTCCACCCTTATCGAGAACACCTCTTCGAGCTGCCGGCCCGAGCTTTACAACGGCCACATCGGCCACTGTCACCGGAGTGTTGTCTTCGACAGCTACCACTGCCTTTTCGATGTCTTCTACTTTTTTGACATAGCCAATACCACGAACCAGATATTCAGCCTGATTGATTTCCACGGTTTTGGCACCTGCGTCTCTGTTGGAATTACGAACAGCATTGGTCACATTGGCAAGTGAAATGTTGTAAGCTTTCAGCGCATCGGGGTTCACATCAATTTGGTATTCCTTTACGAAACCACCGATAGAAGCAACTTCAGAAACTCCTTCGGCCGCATTCAGACCGTACTTTACATAAAAGTCCTGAACGGTTCGAATTTCGTGTAAGTCCCAGCCACCGGTAGGATTACCTTCTTTGTCACGTCCTTCCAGCGTATACCAGTAGACCTGACCCAAAGCTGTGGCATCAGGACCGAGAGAAGGCTGAACACCATCGGGCAGTAGTCCCGAAGGAAGAGAGTTGATTTTCTCCAGAATTCTCGTACGTGACCAATAGAAATCAGCATCCTCATTAAAAATCACGTAAATGCTCGAAAACCCGAAGATCGAAGAGCTGCGAATGGACTTCACCTGTGGAAGGCCTAGCAAATAGGTCGTCAACGGGTAGGTGATTTGATCCTCTATATCCTGAGGTGAGCGTCCGTCCCATTTCGTAAAAACGATTTGTTGGTTCTCGCCAATATCCGGTATAGCGTCCACTGCCACCGGACTGCTGGGTAAAAACGTATCTCGCCATTGGAAAGGTGACGTGATGAGTCCGGCAACTAAAAACCCCATGAGCACAAGGAACGTCACGAGCTTGTTGTCGAGAAAATACTTTAAGATTCGATTGAGCATAAATCTAAATCAAGTGTGAATGAATAAAAAGCACGTCTCGCAATGAGACATAATCTGAATCGGCAGTACCGAAACAACAGAGATTCACACTTATTTAGAGAAGGAAAGACTGGAAGAGCACGGTAAGGTCGCTTTCCAGTGGAGGCGGAGGAATGTCCGCAAAGTTGGGAGTTTGGGTGAGGGGAAAGAATTCGGTCCAGTTGAAGAAAACTACAGTAGCAACTACAACGAGTTTCAACTGGTTAACTGTCAGATTTTGCTGGGAGTTGTATTCGCTGTCGACATCCAGTGAGAGGTAATGATTGTCGCAGCAGGGTTTGCTTGCAACAGCATCTTTTGAATGCTTGTTTTCGCAGCTTTCCATTTCTTCCATTCCACAGTCGAGGCTCGCCTTGCCTACCGACAATTCAGACTTGACTGCCTCACCTCCGCAGAAGTGCGTGCCGATCACGAGACCCAGTTGACTGGATATCATCAGAATTGAAAGAAATATGGAAATTGCCTTTTTCACTAAGTTCAAAGATAGGAAACTTGCCGGAAGCAACTTTTATAGAATTTCTTTTGAAGTTTATTGAATTTACGCTTGACGTGTAATTTTAAAAAGTAAATTGGAAATCAACGCTCTACAGAACTAAGAGATTCAATAACTTTCCGAAACCAAATCCTAAAATTATGCTGTTCAGATCCTCACTTACCTCTATTGCTCTTCTTGTAGTTTTGCTTACTGCCTTCGATAGTCAAAGCCAGGTCGACTGGGATGAAACTCTGGATGTAGCCGACAATTCTTTTGGAAACAACCGACCGAGAGTTGTAGTGGATTCAGAAGGAACTCCAATTGTTATGTGGAGCGACAACGGAGCTGTTCAAGTTGCAAAATGGGACGGAAGTGCGTTTGGCGAACCTCAACAAGTAAACCCCGAGAACACCACAGTAGCCACTGCTACATGGATGGGGCCTGGCATTGCGGCTTTTGAAGATAGGATCTATGTGGTTTACACAGAAACCTCCTCTGCAGAAGGCGGGAATGAAATAAAAATTTGTAGCTCTACCGATGGCGGAGAAACATTTTCTAACCCTCAGACGGTTACAGAAAATGCTGACCTGACCAGGTTTTCAGAAATTACTGTGGATGAAAATGGGAACCCTGTTGTAGCTTACATAAGTTTCCCGGAATCGATGGATCACCACGAATGGCTGGTTCGCACCTCTTCCGATTTTGGAAGTACTTTTTCAGAACCGGCACTTGCCAGTGGCTGGAGTAGCGAAACCACCGAAGCTTGTGATTGCTGCCCCGCAAGTCTGATTCGAAGCGACAACACACTAATCACTTTATTTCGCGACAACAACAGTGACATTAGAAATATTTGGGCTGGATTTTCATCCAACTCCGGAGAAACTTTTACTGCAGGTTACGATGTCGATCAACAAAACTGGGAGATATCTGCCTGCCCCGCTTCGGGACCTCACGGGGTGATTGTTGGTGATACCCTCTACTCCAGTTTTATGAGTGGCGTTGAAGGACCACCGCGAGTTTTTGCGAGCAAAATGTCTGTATCGAACCCCGGATCGCCTGTGGTTTCAAGGATCACAGAAGAGTTCGATGACCTCAGCCAACAAAATTTCCCTCGCATGGCGGCATCGGGAAATATTGTCGCTACCGTTTGGACGCAGCGTATCAATTGGGCAAATCAACTTGCATTTAGCATTGATGAAGACATCACCGATGGTGAAGCTGCGGCTTTTCAAACCATTGATGAAAGTGGTGTGATCAGTGGAGATGTGAAAATCGTTGGGCAAGAGGTTTTTGTCGTTTGGCAAAACAGCATTACCGGGATGGTTAAATTTAAGTCTGGGACAATCGACTTCTCTATTGGTGTTGAAGAATCAGAAGATCTTGAAGAGGTTCGTGTTTACCCAAATCCTTCTTCGGGAGTTTGGAACATCACAAATATTGAGAAGAACGCCAACTACCAGTTGCTCGATACTTCCGGTAGAATCATTCAATCCGATGCGGAATCGGTTTCAGGCGGGCAACTCAAACTGGACTTACGCGATTACCCTACTGGTATGTACTTCCTGAAAGTGACTACTGACGATGGGACTAAGAGCTTTAAGCTCTTGAGAAAGTAATTGAAGCGAGCGACCATAATTTCGTCCCGCTGGGACTTGCTTGTAATATGGCACTACAACCGGCTACCAAAATGTCGTCCCTCCGGGACTTAGCCATTTTACTCAGGTCTCTCCGTGGACTCTGTGTAACCTCTCTTACTCTGTGAGAAAAATTGAAGTGACATATTTTGAAAACATGAAGAAAGTTAAGATCTGGTCATGAAGGTTCATTAAGTCTTGCAGCTACGGGAAGTGCTCACTGAGTGCACAGAGTTTGGACACAGAGAGCACTGAGCTTTTTTAGTGATTGGTTTGAACTATTTCTCAGTTTATCGAGATTTCTCCGTGGGCTATGTGAAACCTCTCATGCTTTGTGAAAAATTCAGTTTGAATTCTTCTCTCTAAAACAATCAGAGTTAAACCAGGAAGATTGATCACTGAATGGCACCGACAGAAGGAGGTGTTGTATCGAAGTGACCTGTTTTGAAAACGAACATAATGTCACCCCTTCGGGGTTTTGCAAAACGCAATCCACAATTATCTACTTCAATTATTTCACCCCTTCGGGGTTAGGGTTTTCACAACCCCAATTACCTTAACCCCTTTCTCCTAAAATAATCCCGAGATCTTCCCGTCTTTATCGATTTGGATTTTCTCTGAGGCTGGGTGCGCTGGCAGGCCGGGCATGCGCAGCATGTTTCCCGCAATCGGAATTATAAAACCGGCTCCGGCAGCAATTTCAAACTCGCGAATTTCGATGGTGAATCCTTCAGGTCGACCGATCAGCTTATCGTCATCGCTCAAACTCTTTTGCGTCTTTGCCATGCAAATGGGCAATTCACCAAAGCCGAGTTTTTCGAATCTTCTCAACTGTGAAGATGCTTTCTTCGACAGGCTCACTCCTTTTGCTCCATAAATCTTTTTCGCCACCTTTTCCATCTTGGTGACGATGTTGTCCGAGAGGTCGTAGGTCGGTGTGAACTCGGCCTTGCCTTTTTCGCACGAGCGAACCACGGCTTCGGCAAGCTCGGCACAGCCCTCGCCTCCTTTGGCCCAGCCAGAGCTGAGCGCCACTTCCACTCCCAGCTTTTTACAATGATCTTTCAAAAACTGGATTTCCGCTTCGGTGTCGCTCACAAAGTGGTTAATCGCCACAGTCACCGGAATACCGAATGACTGAATACTTTCGATGTGCTTTTCAAGATTGGGCATTCCCTGCTCCAGCGCTCCTACGTTTTCGGTAGTCAATTCATCGAGCGGTTGCCCACCGTGATATTTCAGTGCGCGGATGGTGGCTACCACAACCACTGTTTTTGGTGCAATTCCCGCAGCACGGCATTTGATGTTGAGAAATTTTTCGGCTCCGAGGTCGGCTCCGAAACCAGCTTCAGTTACTGTGTAGTCACTTAGGCTCATCCCCATTTTTGTGGCCAACACTGAGTTGGTTCCCTGGGCGATGTTTGCAAAAGGACCACCATGCAAAATGGCCGGGTTCGACTCGAGCGTCTGCACGAGGTTTGGCTTGATGGCATCTTTGAGCAGCACTGCCATGGCGCCCTCAGCTTGTAACTGTCTGGCGTAAACCGGCTCTCCGGAATAGGTGTCTCCGATGTAAATATTTCCGAGTCGCTTTTTGAGGTCTTCAAAATCGGAGCTCAGGCAGAGAATCGCCATCACTTCGCTGGCTGCTGTGATGTTGAATCCCGTTTCGCTGGGAACTCCGCCCGACTTGCCACCGAGACCTGAAACGATGTTTCTCAGCGCGCGGTCGTTCATGTCCATCACGCGCTTCCAGAGGACAGTCCGCGGATCAATGCCGAGATTATTAACCTTGCTTTGCACGTTGTTGTCTATCAACGCTGCCAGCAGGTTGTTCGCCTTTTCGATGGCGTTGAAATCGCCCGTGAAATGCAGGTTGATGTCTTCCATTGGAATCACCTGACTTTGGCCGCCACCGGCAGCTCCGCCTTTGATTCCAAACACCGGACCGAGGCTGGGTTCTCTGAGCACAGCTGTTGCCTGCTTGCCAATGTGATTGAGCCCATCGGTAAGTCCGATAGAAACGGTGGTTTTGCCTTCTCCCGGAGGAGTTGGCGTCAGCGCTGTCACCAAAACGAGATTCGACTGCTTCACCTTTTGCTCATCAATCAGTGAAAGGGGAAGCTTGGCTTTTGACTTTCCATAAAGTTCGAGATGATCTTCTGAAAGCTGGAGCTTTTGAGCAATTTCCCTTATGTGTTTGGCATCGGCCTTCTGGGCAATTTCTATATCGGACATAAACAGTTTTTTGATGTTGATTTGCTGTGGAGCAAGTTAAGATTTATGCCAGAAAAAAAGTTGTGATTGATCAGGTGATTGCGTGAGAAAAACCATTTTCAAAAGAATTTTTCACTGGATCAAAAAAGTCATTCCCGGATTACAAATCCGGACATTTAATTCCGCAGGATTGCAAATCCTGCGGAACACAACCGATAATCATTTCACCTAAAAACCAAAAACCCCAGCCGGATTCTCCAACTAGGGATTTAATGTTTTCAAATGTAAGTTACCTCTACATTAAGGTGGCTGAGATAGAAAGTTCGAGGCCAAGGGGTTTATTTACAAAAACGTATAGTGAATTCTTAAGAAGAGAAACAGACTAAAACTTGTAGCCAAACTTTACATCTGAAATGACTATAGTAGTATCTAGTTCACTGTCGCGTACCGTGGCGTCTAGTGCTCCCTCGATGTAGCCGTTATTATCGGAAGTCTCAACTATTCTTATTATTTCCAACCGGATTTCCTGGCACTCAGTAGCATGAAGGATGGATTCATTTGAATCTGGAATATCTATGCTATTATTCATATAGTGGCCTCGAGGACCTACAGAGTCATTTTCATTGCAAGAAGTAAAAACTCCTTCGTGAAGATTCGCGCGTGTTCCAATAACTATAAACTCACCATCTTCAACATTTCTAATAGAAACATGAAAATATCTTCTCTCAAAGTCTAGATAACCATTTGGATAATAAGCACCATTCATCCATGACAAAACTCCATTTCCATCAGGCTCGAATTGAACACCATTAACTTTCCCCTCAAAATAATTATCCATTGATTCGGAAGGGTCATAAGGCTGATCTTTTTTGCAACTTGAAAAGGCAGCAAAAACTCCAAAAAGTAGGAATAGCTTGAAATGTGTGTGGATGTTTTTCATAATTAGTGTGTTAAAGTTCTCTCAATGTATGAAAATGTGTGGATCTGCTCGTGCTTCTATCAATGTTAACAATTGAAGAATGACGTCATTGTCCATTTTTCATACACTCTTATTTTTGAGTTTACTCACATAGAAATGGGTTGCAAATCCTGCGGAACACCAACCAACCAACAACTCTTCCACTCAGAAAACAAAAACCCCAGCCGGAGTTTCCAACTGGGGTTTCAATGTTTTAAGTTATGCTCTACCACTACACAAAAGTGGCTGAGTTAGAAAGTTCGAGAGCAAGGCTTGTGAAAGCACACATTGTGCAGTTTACGCTAGTAAATGAGCAAATTTGGGCTTGAGTGTAACGCAGCTCTAGAGCTTTCTAGACTTCTAGACAGCCACCTTTAGAAAGGTAAGTCGTCCTCGTCCTCGCTATTGAGATCCACCGGCTCGGTAGAAGGCATCGGAGGAGTTTCCGGTGGGCCATCAGGTCCGGCACTTTGCCCTGCTGCCTCGAGTTTCCAGGCTACGAGGTTGTTGAAGTATTTCCCGTTCCACTCGCGTCCGCGAATGTCAAACATCACTTTGAGGCGGTCACCTTCCTTGTAATCTTTAATGAGCTCAGCTTTTTCTTTGAGCAGTTCAAACTTGATATCGTTGGGATACTGTTCTTCAGTTGTAATCACAAATTCGCGCTTGTAAAATCCGCTGTCGAATTTCTCTTCGTCCATGATCGCTTTGATCTTTCCGGTAATGTCCATATCGTCTCTCTTTTATCCGTTATTAAAAGTCAATAATGTTTTCCAGGCTTCTTCCACTTTCTCCTGCTCCAGCAGTTCGTGGGCCTTTTTGTGAAGTTTTACTTCCAGCTCGGCAGCGCGATCTTCGTATTCCACAAAAAGATCTGCCAGCTCCATGAGCTTGTAGTCGTTCACCTCTGTTTCGTCAGGAAGACCTTCCACGTTTCCGAGTTTGCCAAGATCGTTTCCTGTCAGGTAGCGACTGTTTCGAATATCGGAAGGAATTTGGTCAATCCCAATTCCAAGTCTCGAAATGGGCTTTGCCACTTCGAAGAGCGCTTCGCCATGAGCCCGGGTGTAGTAGTTTCCTCCGTTGCGGCCAACCAGGTCGATTTTCGTCTGGTCGATTTTTCCATCCGCATCGAGGACGTCTTCGTTGATGTGCATTCTTACCACTTCGCAAATGACGAGGTTTCCGGCACCTCCGCCATCTCCGAGTTCTTTTACTTCAATCACTTTGCACTCAAGCTGCACTGGAGATTCTTTTACTCTCAGCGGTTTCACCACTTCCGATTCTATCGGAGTGAATCCAGCCTTGATAAATTCGCTTACACCTTCGGGATAGTCCGTGCTGGCCAGCGACATTTGCTGCACCATGTCGTAGTTCACCACGTTGATCACGACCTCGGGAACTTTTTTGACGTTCTCGTAGGTGTGCTTGGTGGTGTTGTCCCTTCCTCTTCTCGCTGGAGAAAAAATGGCAATCGGAGGGTTGGCGCTAAACACGTTGAAGAAACTAAAAGGCGCCAGGTTTGGCCGACCTTGTTCGTCAACGGTACTCGCAAAGGCGATTGGCCTCGGACCAACTGAGCCCAGCAACAAGCCGTGCAGTTTGGGCGTTTCGAGTTCTTTAGGATCTACTGTGAGCATTGATTTTCCTTTTTTGGGAGAGCAAAGTTAACGAATTGACAGGGGGCTCAAAGAATAGTTTTCAACGCTTTTCCACGTCCGGGATGCTGCTCATCACCTTGTCCTTGAGGCGCTCTTTAAACTCCACAATTCGCTGTAGCAAATCGCTGTCTCCAGCGGCTACAATCTGCGCTGCCAGGATACCGGCATTCTTTGCACCATCGAGCGCTACAGTGGCCACGGGCACTCCCGAGGGCATTTGCAAAATCGACAGCACGCTGTCCCACCCATCGATGGAGTTGCTCGATTTGATCGGCACTCCGATAACAGGAAGTGGAGTCACTGAAGCTGTCATCCCCGGAAGGTGAGCTGCGCCTCCCGCTCCGGCAACGATCACTTTGATTCCGCGAGAGGAAGCATTTTTGGCGTAGTCCATCATCCGCTCTGGTGTGCGGTGAGCTGAGACTACGGTCATTTCGTATTCGACTTCGAGTTCTTTTAGTACTTCGGCAGCCTGTTCCATAACCGGAAGATCCGATTTGCTGCCCATGATGATTCCTACTTTGGTGCTCATTGTTTCTATAGGTTTTTACTATACTGCATTAAAATGCAGTTTAGGTTTCGTTCGGCAACGTCACTATTTACAATATTTTTCGATATAACTTTCTCCGTGTTTCCCTGCCCTTGACCAATCCTCACAGGCTTTATCCATCTCTCCATTTTGCTTAAAAGAAATCCCTCTGTTTTTGTATCTCATTAATTTGCCCTTTTCGTCTTTTGAATAGTCAATCGATCTTTGCAAATCTTTAAAGCCGCCTTCAATGTCAATATTTGAATGTATTTTTATTAAACCTCGTTCATGCAAAATAATAGCATTTTTCGGTTCTATTTGGTCTGCTTTATTTAGAAGTTCAATTGCCTTTTCAAATCCTTCTGATCCTTTGGCGTCTTCCACTTGAGCCTCTTGATACAGTTCTAGAGCCTGTGGACTTTTTATCGCATCAGCTGTCTTGTGCCCGAAAATTACACCGCATGAATTTAATCCAAGGATAATTAGCAAACCTGAGAACACTTTTTTCATCTTACATCTGGTTTTTAAGCTGCCTAACACTTTCAAAAAAAAGCCTCAACTTTTGTTCTATAACTTTTTGGCTTGAACCAAAAAGTAAGAAAAAGTTCAAGGCTGTGACCTCTACTCAAAATTTTGCTTTGTCTCAACTAACTTCGACCGAGTGATCCTGTCGGCTTCTCGGTCTGCGTAAGTCTCGACTTTGAAAAATTTTTGCGCGAGCTCAAGGCCGATCCCGATCTACCTCAATTATAGAAGCATCCCAACGATGCAAGCGGTGAAAAGACAGGCAAGTGTACCGCCAATCAGTGCTCTCACTCCGAGTTTTGAAAGTAAGCCTTTTCGGTTTGGAATCAGCGATCCGATTCCTCCAATTTGAATTCCGATCGATGCAAAGTTGGCGAATCCGCAAAGTACGTACGTTGCGATGATCACCGATTTTTTATCGGCAAAGACCTCAGCCGTTTTCATGTCGCGGAGACTCGTGTAGGCCACAAATTCGTTCAACACTGTTTTCTCTCCCAGTAGCTGCCCAACCAAAAAGACATCTTCAGAGGCCACACCGATCACCCAGGCGACTGGTGCAAACAGGTATCCCATCATCATCTGAAACGAAAGCTTCTCGTAGCGGGTGTGCTCTGCAATCACTTCGTTTAGGGCAGTCCAGTCTCCGAGTTTGAAAAGAATGTAGTTGGCAAGAGCCATCAGCGCGATGAACACCAGGAGCATCCCGGCTACGTTCACAGCGAGTTTGATTCCTTCTGTGGTTCCGTTTACAATCGCTTCGAGGACGTTTACTCCGAGTTTGTCTTTCGGCACTTCGAAATTCTGAGTAAATTTTTCTGTCTCTGGAATCAGGATTTTACCCGCAACAATGGCTGCCGGAGCCGACATCACCGATGCAATCAGTAAGTGCTTTGCAAAGAGCAATTCTTGCTCGGGGTCTCCTCCTCCTAGAAATTGAATGTAAGATGCCAGGACACTACCTGCAATTGTCGCCATTCCACCAGTCATCAGAGTCATGATTTCCGACTTCGACATTTTTCCGAGGTAAGGCTTCACTAAAAGTGGCGATTCGGTTTGTCCCAAAAAAATGTTTCCGGCTGCTGCCATACTTTCCGCACCTGAGATTTTCATGACTTTTCGCATCACCCAGGCGATGGCCTGTACAATTTTTTGCAGCACACCGAGGTAATAAAAAAGACTGGTGAGAGCACTGAAAAAGATGATCGTGGGCAGAACTGTCACCACGAAGTTTATGAGAGCCGAGTCGATTTGACCATCGGTAAAGCTGGCGAAAAGAAACTCAGAACCTTTAGCAGTGAAACTCGTGACTTTGACAAAGACTTTGCCGACAAAATCGAAAGCGTATTCGACAAAAGGAACCTTGAGAATGAGGATTGCCAGAATAACCTGAATAGCCAACCCTTTAAAGACTAGCGGCCAGTTTATAGCTCTGCGATTCACTGAAAAAAGCCAGGCAATTCCCAGCAGGACGAGCATACCGAATAGTCCTCTGATGATGTCCATCAACTAAGGTTTAAAGAGTTGAAATTGGCGGGCAAGATAAAGAAATTTCAATGGGCCGATTCTTTCTATTGCTGGTCGCGTCTGCGATTGATTTCATCTCGCAGTTTTGAAGCTTTTTCGTAATCTTCTTTTTGAATGGCGTTGTCGAGTTGCTTCTCCAGATCATCGATAGACATTTCCGAAGGGCTTTCTTCTTCGGTGAGTTCTTCGATGTCGATTTCCGGCTCCTCGCCCATTCCGGCTTCGGCCTCTTCGGCATTCACTCCGGCAGTGTCGAGAATAAAATCGTAGCAGTAAATCGGGCAGCCAAAGCGAACGGCAATGGCCACTGCATCCGAAGTTCTCGCATCGATTTCCGCCTTGCGGCCATCTTGCACTGCAATAATTTTTGAGAAGAAGATTCCTTCGATCAGGTTGTAGACAATAATTTCTTCAACCTCGATGGTGAAAGCCTGGGAAAAACTCTTGAACAGATCGTGAGTGAGCGGTCTGCTCGGAGTCATTTTTTCCAGCTCAATGGCTATGGCCTGTGCTTCGTGTCCACCAATAACGATTGGCAGCTTTCGAGAGCCGTCAAGCTCGCTGAGCACTAAGGCGTAAGCTCCGCTGGTAGATCCACTCGGAGCGATGTCGGAAATTTCAAGCTCTATCTTCTTCATACAAAAATGTGGGAAGCCTCGCGGCTCCCCAATTTTGACACAATTTAAAAATAAAAGACCTTTTCCTGTTATACAGGTTTAGTTGTCGGCATTAAACTTTTTGAGTGCTTCGGTAAGCTTTGGCACAACGTCAAAAGCATCACCCACAATTCCGTAGTCAGCCGCTTTAAAGAATGGTGCTTCTGGATCTGTGTTAATCACAACAATTGTCTTACTACCGTTTACTCCGGCAAGGTGCTGGATAGCTCCAGAAATACCAATGGCGATGTAGAGGTTTGGACGAATGGTCACACCTGTTTGTCCCACGTGTTCGTGGTGAGGTCTCCACTCCATGTCGGCTACCGGACGAGAGCACGCAGTGGCCGCTCCGATAGTGTTCGCAAGCTCTTCGATCATGCCCCAGTTTTCTGGTCCCTTGAGACCGCGACCGGCAGACACAACGAGCTCGGCTTCCGGAAGTGGAATTCCGTCTTCAGCATCCATTGTTTCAACTTCTTTCACTTTTACCGTGGCTTCACCAGTATCGGCACTGTAGCTTTCAACTTCGGCTGTGGCATCCGATACTTCCGCCTGAATAGAGTTAGGAAGAAGTGTGATCACCTTCTTGTCTGAAGTAATTGAAACGTTGGCCATGGCTTTACCAGAGAAAACGTTTTTCTTCACCACAAAACCATCACTCATATCGGGCATTTCTACCGCTCCGGTAACGAGACCGCAGTCGAGTTTGGCCGCAACGCGAGGCGCAACGAGTTTGCCTGTGTGATCGTGTGAGAAAATGATTGTATCGGCACCATTGTCTTCAGCGGCTTTCACCACCAATTTGCTCAGGCGGGCAGAGTCGAGCGCATCGATAGAAGAATCTACCAACACTTTTGAAACCCCTCTAGATCCCAAACCTCCGTCACCTTCGAGGTTTCCGAATGTGAGCGCAATGGCTTCCGTGCCCATCTCTTTGGCGATTTTGCTTGCGTAAGCTGCCGCCTCGAGACTCGATTTTATAATTTTTCCGTCTTGATTATCTGCAAAAATCAGTACTGACATTTCTTAACTTTTAATTCGTTTGAAATAAATTGACTCGGGCAGGCCTGGTTATATCACCTTGGCATCGTTGTGAAGCAAGTCCACAAGTTCCTGCACGTTTTCGGGATCGATGAGTTTCACGTCACCTTTTTCCGGTGGCAATTCGTAAGTTTTTACTTCTGTGTGCTTTGAAGCTTCTACAGGCTCTACCACGTTGAGTGGCTTTTTACGAGCTGCCATGATCCCGCGCATATTCGGAATGCGTTGTTCGGCCATCCCTTTTGCAGCGCTCATCACAAAGTTGCCAGAGATTTCTACTGCTTCGCTACCTCCCTTGATGTCGCGCTCGATGGTGGCTGTGTCGCCATCCATTTCGAGTTTTGTTGCAAGTGAAACATAAGGCCAGTCGAGCAGTTCAGCGATCATTCCGCCAACCTGCGATCCGTTGTAGTCAATTGTTTCTTTGCCGGCAAACACCATGTCAAAGTCATTCTCTTTTGCGTAGTTGGCAATTTGCTTGGCTACAAAAAGTGCATCTGTCGGTTCCGCATCAACGCGAACTGCATCGTCAGCACCAATTGCAAGTGCCTTTCTGATTATCGGATCGTTGTCTTCTTTACCCACCGTGATGATGGTCACGTTGCCATCGCCTTTGGCCTCTTTCAATTCGAGGGCTCTCACCAGGGCGTACCACTCATCGTAAGGGTTTACGATAAACTGAATGCCGTTGGTATCAAACTCGGTGTTGTTATTGGTAAATGCAATCTTGGAGGTTGTATCCGGAGCTTTGCTGATACAAACTAATATCTTCATGCGTTTTATTTTTTATGTGCTTCGACCTGTAAGAAATGTGTTGATCGCATGAGCGAAAAACGTCTGCCGGGCCGATAGCTCGTTCATTTAATGGTTTCTACAGCGTCCTTTTCAGGGTTGCAAACTTAGCCATTTTTGGCTCAAATGCTAACAGATAAAGTCAAAGAATTGTTTCTCAAACTCGTATGCGTGCATAATAAATTAGTTGTCAGTTTTTTCTTGAGGTCACCGATTATCAGATTCGATAATAAAGGCACCTGACTTTTGCTCAGGTTCAGGCTGAACAAAAACCTTTTCCGAGACTTTCGACACTCATGTGGAGTGAGAAAATTTTATTTCTAATTTTGCTCACCTGAAAACAAAGAGAAACATGCGAGAGATACAATTTAGAGATGCCATTCGCGAGGCGATGACAGAAGAGATGAAAAGAGACGAGAGCGTCTTTTTGATGGGAGAAGAAGTTGCCGAATACAATGGTGCGTACAAGGCCAGTAAAGGCATGCTGGACGAATTTGGCGCTAAGCGCGTAATCGACACTCCTATTTCTGAGCTCGGATTTGCCGGAATTGGCGTGGGAGCTGCAATGAATGGTTTGAGACCGATTGTAGAATTCATGACCTGGAACTTTGCCATTCTCGCAGCGGACCAGATCATCAACTGCGCGGCCAAAATTTACCAAATGTCTGGTGGACAGTTTAACATTCCTATCGTTTTTCGCGGACCAAACGGTCAGGCAGGCCAACTCGCTGCAACTCACTCGCAGGCTTTCGAATCGATGTACGCTCACATTCCCGGATTGAGAGTAGTAACTCCATCGAACCCTTACGATGCCAAAGGACTATTGAAATCAGCTATCCGCAACAACGACCCTGTTTTGGTGATGGAGTCTGAAAAAATGTATGGCGACAAAGGTGAAGTGCCAGAGAGCGAATACCTCATCCCAATTGGGGTAGCTGATGTGAAGCGCGAAGGAACAGACGTAACGATTGTGTCTTTCGGGAAAATCATGAAAACAGCTCTCGCAGCTGCCGAAGAACTCGCTAAAGACGGTATTCAGGCAGAGGTGATCGACCTTCGCACCATCCGTCCGCTCGACATCGAAGCAATTGTAAAGTCGATTAAGAAAACGAACAGGCTGGTTATTCTCGAAGAGAGCTTCCCGGTTTCTTCAATCTCTACGGAAATCACTTACCGAGTTCAGCGACACGCATTCGATTATCTCGATGCGCCAATCAGAAGACTGACACAAGCCGACACGCCATTTGCGTTTGCCAAAACCCTCATCGATGAGGCACTGCCAAATGAAGGCGATGTGGTGAGAGCTGTGAAAGATGTGATGTATATCAAGCAGTAAATCTCAATAAATTATTTTAGAGAAGCCTCTCCTGATTGGAGGGGCTTTTTTTTTTGGGGCTATGAGATTATTGCCCATTTTTCACTCACCTCCACTCCTCTTCAAAAAGAAAAGAATTAGGAAGAACATAACCACTGCCAGCACTGCACCGATCCAATAAACCGAGTCGATTCCAAATTGGTTGAAGAAAAATCCCATCACTACTGGCCCGAGAGTTTGACCGACACGCAGCACCATACCGTTGATCGACATGAAGGCAGCCCGATTTTCGAGAGGAGCAAACCCTGTCAGCAAGGTCATGAAGCTCGGCAGGTTCATTCCCTGAGCCACTCCAAAAATCAAGATTGGAATTAAAAGAAACCACAGGCCTGAGACATAAGGAATGATCGAAAGTGAAATTGCATAGAGCACAAAGGCGAACAGCAACAACTTTCGCTCAGAGAAACGCTCAGTGAGCTTACCAATCATTGTGGAAGTAACAGCTGTGCTCAACGACATGGAAGACATCAAAATACCGATCTGAAAAGAAGTGGCGTCAAATCGCTTTCCAGAGATAAAAGGGAAATAAGTGATCACAGCACCGTAGAGAATAATGAAGGTAATCACGCTCACCGTAAACAAAATATAAACTGGTACCTGATTGATACTCCGCCAGGTGTCACCGAGATACTTCTTAAAATTGCCATTGCCGTCCGGCTCTGGGTTGTCGAGACTAAAAATCACAATCAATCCGATAGGTATGGCAAGTAATGGCAAGAGAAAAATGTAGTTCCAACCCAACATAGCCAGGGCACCGCCAACTGCCGGGTAGAGTGCCGTACCGATGCTGAGCACACTCGAGTTGTAGCCCATGGCGGCAGTTCTGTTTCGCCCTTCATACAAATCACCAATTAGTGTGAGATTGAGCGCGCCCAATGCAGCTGCCCCTACTCCCTGCAGACTTCTAAAAATAAGCAACGACTGAAAATCAGTTGTAAAAAAGCAAGCCGCTCCGCCTAGTCCAAAAAGAAAGAGTGACGGCACCAGAATTCGTTTTCTTCCCAGTCGGTCGGCAAGCACACCAAGCAGAGGGGTCAGCAAAACTCCCGGAACAGTGAAAACAGTAATCAATAAGCCAACTTGCTGAGTGGAGACTCCAAGAGCCTTTTCGATTTGTGGGAATGCCGGAGCAATGCTTGACACGCCCATTACCGCCACGAGGGTAATCCCAAATATGATGTGCAGATTGGTCTGCGTTAGCAGCTTTTTTGTCACGATAAAATCCTTTGAAGAATTAGGCTTGTGAAGCTTTTAGAAAAACTCATGAAAGGACAACAGGGAAAACAGAAAAGTGTTTTTGATTCAAATGGAATTATGGATTAGATAATTATTAATTACTTCTCCAATGAGCTACCTCCCTGCTTATCATAACATAAAGACCTGAAATGCAGCAATTTCCGGACGAAACCTTGATTCTCACTGCGGTTCTCACTGCGTGAACCTATGCTATTTCAACTTATTCGAAACCTCCCCTCTCCTCATAACGCCTATCAATCTTTTCCGGATCCACTCTTTCAAAGCCGTTTTCTCCCCTGTGAAATCTAAAGTGGCGGATGGTGTCATTAGACAAAAAGAAGCAAATAAGTGCTACTGCCAAAAACGGGACAGCTCGCTGTGAGATGCGTTTAAACAATGGCGTATTTCCTTTTGCCCTCGCGATTAAAGCAAAGACGAACACCAGCAAAAGTCCAATCAAGCCTCCACCAAGCAACACTTTGGAATTTGGCCATTGCATAAGTCGAAACTCAATCCCCACTACAGTGACCGACAAAACCAAACCAGCGAAAATGGCCAGGAGTATTAACCAGGCTCCGACTCCTTTAAAAGAACCTTTCTTGAATATCTCTTTGAAGCCGACACCGTTGAAAAGTGCAAAACCAAAATATGCGTAAACCAGAGCCAGAGAGCCCGATGAAAAAACGAAAAGCGTTGTACCAAATGGCAAGACCAGTACACGCATGATGAATGACATTACTATAAGAACTATTAATGTTTTTTCTAGTTTTTTCATCCTACCTCATTTTTCCTAGTTGTCAAAAGATAAATCAACAATCCTACACTCGCAATGAGCATGGTTATCGCTCCAATGTAAGAACCAAATGACGGTCGATAGAATTGTGAAACGTCAGCCAGTAAGCTTACTATTTTATAAGCCATTGAAGACGCCACAAGCAAAAGGCTCAATATCATGGCCAGGTATTTTGGATGGGCGTATCTCGTCAAAATTGAATAAGCAATGGGGGCAATGTGAATTTCTGCCAGGCTAAAGAAAAACGCAGCCAATAAGACAATGAAAGTGTCACTATCAGAAATTGATCCCGAAATGAGGTAGATTAGTCCCAGGCCAATTGCACCAGAAACAAAGCCGATAAACAGTTTTACAAAATGCCCCTGTCGAAAGATTGACCAAATAATGACAGCTATGACAATTAATGGTAACAGGAAAATTGTGCTAACCGATCTAGCCATGCTTTCTGGTAGGTCGAGTGAATTCGAAAGCTGTTCAAATCCTTCATATAGATCGGAATAACTTATTTCATACACACCCCAAAAAATTCCAGCCGCAATACAAGCTATTACTATCTTCAAAACTCTATTCGACAAGGGAATACTCAACTGCACATTTCGGAAATTGGCCTGCCCCCTCAAAGCCAAGGGCAAAATGGCCGCCACGAGCATTAGAAAACCGCCACATGCAAAGCCAATCGGATAACCTACCTTTTCAGCTATTAGGCTCAAAACAGCTATACCCAAAAAGGCCCCCATATTAACAGCTGTATAAATTATCCCGAAGCCAGCATCGAGTAAATGCTTCTTATTGAGATAGTGCTTACCAAAACTCGCAAGGAGATTAGGCGAATAGAGTCCTCCCCCTATTACTATCAGCACCATACCAGCATAAAGCGCTCCAATTGAAGGGATGCAAAGAACAAACGCCCCAATAGCCTGAAGAACTCCACCAATGATTAGTGCTCCGCGGTTTCCGAGTACCAGATCCCCCAGGACAGCACCTAGAATCTGAGCCAAAATGATGAAAGCCGTGAAGTAGCCATAAACACTAAACGCACTTTCCTGGCCCATCTTTAGAGCGCCATCGATCATATAGAGCACCAGTATCCCACGAATACCGTAGTAGGCTGCTCGCTCAAACATTCTGGAGATAGAATAGATAAAAGTATGAAGGTCGTGGCCTTTTGAAGATTGTTCTTCAACAATATTCGGCCGTTCGTAATCTAGAGGAGTGTTGGAGCTGGAGTAGCTTGTTTCGCTCATGAGTAGTTAAGGTTTCTTTAAAGTGAATCTTTTCTGTTCGACTAGAATTAAAATGAAGGGAAATAGTAAAGTCCCACAACGATAAACAACAACGCTCTGAGTAGCATCGTCAGGAATATCCTTTCCTTTTCCTGTTTTATAAAGAAGAAAATAAGCAGAGCAGCAGCCAAAAGCATTGTCATGCCAAGCCCCACTGTAATCAAAGCACCGCCATTGGGCCACATCTGGCCCATAAACAAAACACCATTTAGCAACACGGCCAGCGACACTCCAAGGGCAAATCCCAAAACAATCTGAAGCGGACTTTTGGATTGAATGGCACCCGATTTAAAGAGTTTCCGAATTCGGAAATTACTAAAAAGGGCAAAACCGAGAAAGAAATACAGATTAGTCAACAGTCCAATAGAAAAAACAAAAAGCAAGTCTATTCCTTCTAGCTGTTGTTTGTAGTAAATCGAGGCAATCACTATAATTAAAAGAAGGATTTCTACAATTTTCAAAAGACGTGGTTTTGGTTAAGGTCCAGATTTAAATTCGAGTTGAATATACAAACTCGAAAAATAACCACACGCAAAATTCTTTCGAGGAAATAGAAAGGGCTGGGATTTTGAAAAAATCCCAGCCCTTTCAAAACATTATCTTTTATCAGATGAGGAGTTATACCTCAGCGTCATCCAGTGATCCGCAGGCAACGGGCAAGGTTACGTGGGCAGGCACCTCAGGCAGTGATTGAACGCTTTCTGGAAGTTCGGCATCCGAACTCACCCCGTGAAGAAAAATGATATGCTTATTTAAGTTAAGCGTGTCTTTCCCAAATTTCTTGTTGTAGGCCGCACCAAGCTCAGCTAAGTCAACCGTTTTCTTGTAGCTCATTTTTCCATTTTCATCTGACACTGGATAAGTTTCTGTCTTGATGGTAAGCGAACTTGGGTTGTCGTGAAGTGGTATCATGGTGATACCAGCACTCTCTCGTGTTTCTATAAGATCCACAAATCCGTCCTGGTTCTTGTCTGCTTCAAGTCCGTCCGGGCAGTTGGCAATTCCAAGCTCTTCCAGCCCATGTAAATGTTGAAGGTGCATGGTGTTTGGCTCAAGGCCTTCCGCCTGAATCGTGATGTCGAGTGTACCGTTGTAAACTACAAATTTGGCCATCCCGCTCACAGTACGGTCACCGTTAGCTTTTTCATTCATGCCATTTAGCGGCACTTCATAAATCAACTCCTTGTCTGTTTCCTGAATAATATCTCCAACAGGCTCGGTGTCTTCAACTCCTCCTTTTTTCTGCTGGTCGCAAGAACTCATTAAGCCTACTACTAATAATGCTAAAAAAATAATATAAGATCGAAATTGCTTTGAAGATCGTGTCATTGATTTTGTTTTTAAGGGTTTCAAAGTCAACAGCAGCACGGAAGAATTGTTGATACAAATCAAAAACAGTCACCTACCAGTGGCATTTTCTACAATTTCTCACAATCTGAAAATTTTTACTTGCAGGCATCAAAGAGTCTATAGTTCATCAGGGGGAAATAACGAGGCCCTCACTCAGCAATTAAACTCTACTTTTACCGCGGAATTCCCCAAGCTTGTAAACCATTGACGAAACAGCTATTTTTGCCCTCGTTTTTGAAAATCATTTCATAACCGAGACTATTAATCAAACAGATATTTAGACATGGAAAGTAACATGATGTATTTGGTTCCGATCCTGGGACTGGTGGGCCTTTTGGTGATGATCATCAAGGCTGTTTGGGTAAATAAGCAGGATGCCGGAGATGCCAATATGAAAGAACTTGCAAAGCACATTTCTGATGGTGCGCTTGCTTTTTTGAAAGCCGAATGGAAAGTATTGTCCATCTTCGCTGTAGTCGCTGGTGGTGTTTTGGCCTGGTCTGGAACGCTCGTTGAGCACTCAGAATGGCTCATCGCAGTAGCTTTTATCATTGGAGCATTTTTCTCTGCTTTTGCCGGATGGATCGGTATGAATATCGCCACAAAAGCAAACGTAAGAACAACTCAGGCTGCACGTACCAGCCTCAAACAAGCTCTAAAAGTCTCGTTTAATGGAGGTGCTGTGATGGGCCTCGGTGTGGCAGGACTCGCAGTTCTTGGACTGGGTTCGCTATTCATCGTGTTCTACTACATGTATGCCGAAGGCTACAGCCCAAATGGTGCCGAAATGGAAAAAGCGCTAGAAGTGCTTGCAGGATTCTCCCTCGGTGCTGAGTCGATTGCACTTTTTGCTCGTGTGGGTGGTGGTATTTACACCAAGGCAGCCGATGTAGGTGCCGACCTCGTTGGTAAAGTAGAAGCAGGAATTCCAGAGGATGACCCTCGCAACCCAGCGACAATTGCCGACAACGTTGGAGACAACGTAGGTGATGTTGCAGGGATGGGTGCCGACCTTTTCGGTTCTTACGTAGCCACTATCCTTGCATCGATGGTTCTTGGCCGTGAAGTTATCAGCATGGACAACTTTGCCGGAATGGCGCCAATTCTCTTACCGATGGTAATTGCTGGTCTCGGTTTGATTTTCTCAATCGTTGGTACGCTTTTCGTTCGCATCAGCGGTGAAGATTCAAGCGTTCAAAAAGCTCTGAACCTCGGAAACTGGGGCTCAATAATTCTCACCGGAATTGCTTCATTTTTCCTTGTAACCTGGATGCTTCCAGCTGAGCTCAACTTCGAGCGTGGTGCTGTTACTTTTGCATTTACTAACATGGATGTATTCTACGCAATTCTCACTGGACTCATCGTGGGTGGATTGATGAGTATCGTAACGGAATACTACACAGCCATGGGAAGACGCCCCGTTCTTTCTATTGTTAGACAATCTTCTACCGGACACGCAACCAACATCATTGGTGGACTTTCTGTAGGTATGGAATCTACTGTGATTCCAATCTTGATTCTCGCAGCTGGAATCTACACTTCTTACGAGTTTGCAGGACTTTACGGTGTGGCCATTGCCGCTGCCGGAATGATGGCCACAACTGCCATGCAGCTCGCGATCGATGCTTTTGGACCTATTGCCGACAATGCCGGTGGTATTGCCGAAATGAGTGGATTGCCTGAAGAAGTTCGCGGAAGAACCGACAATCTCGATGCCGTTGGAAACACCACTGCCGCTTCAGGTAAAGGGTTTGCAATAGCTTCTGCAGCTCTCACCGCACTTGCGCTCTTTGCAGCTTACGTTGGTCTCGCTGGCATTACTGCCATCGACATCTACAAGGCCGAAGTTCTTGCCATGCTTTTCGTTGGGGCGATGATTCCTTTCATCTTCTCTGCACTTGCTATTTCTGCTGTAGGCCGCGCTGCCATGGCAATGGTAAAAGAAGTAAGACGTCAGTTCAAAGCTCTTCCTGGAATTATGGAAGGCACAACGAAGCCAGAATACGAGAAGTGTGTTGAGATTTCAACTCAGGCTTCTATTCGCGAAATGATTGCTCCGGGTGCGCTCGCTTTGCTCGCGCCAATTGTAATCGGATTCACCATGGGAGCTGAACCACTCGGTGGACTTCTTGCCGGAATTACCGTTAGCGGTGTGTTGATGGGTATTTTCCAAAACAATGCCGGTGGTGCATGGGACAACGCCAAAAAATCTTTTGAAAAAGGTGTTGAAATTGATGGCAAAATGGAGTACAAAGGTTCTGAAGCTCACAAAGCTTCTGTAACAGGTGACACTGTTGGTGATCCTTTCAAAGACACATCGGGACCATCGATGAACATTTTGATCAAGCTCACCTCCATTGTTGCTCTGATCATTGCACCACACATTGTAGACAGTAATGCGCACTCTTCACATCTTGATGCGGAAGATTCGCAGAAAGAAATTAACTTCGAAGAAAATTTGACAGAAAAAATTGATGACGCAACGGTGAACATTTCAGATATTCAATAGTTGTAGCGACATCAAAAATTAGTTTAATCAACCTCTAAAAAACCAACAAAAATGAAGTTTAAGTATCTCTACGTACTTGCTTTCGCATTCATCCTTGCAGCGTGCAACAATGCAGGAAACGAAGGTGAGTCAACAACCAAAGAAGAAACCACCAGCAACGAAGAAATGGAGTCAAATGACTCTGAAAAAGCTGCTGTAGATGGTGAATACAAATTGATGGCTTCTGAAAGCGTAGTCAACTGGAAAGGTGAAAAAGTAACTGGTGAGCACACTGGTACTGTTCAAATGGAATCTGGAATGGTGACAATCAAAAACGGTGAAATCGCATCTGGTGAAATCGTGATGGATATGTCTACTATCTCTAATGAAGATTTGAAAGACGATCCAGACAGTCAGGCTAAGCTTGAAGGTCACCTCAAGTCTGACGACTTTTTCAGCGTTGACAAGCACAAAACTGCCTCTTTCAAAATTGAAGGTTCAGAAAAAGTTGACGGTGTAACTATGGTCAATGGAATTTTGACCATCAAAGGAATGTCTGAACCAGCTGTCCTTAAACTAGAGAAGTCAATGATGGAAGATGGAAAAATGACTGCAAGCGGAACAATGACTGTTGACCGCACTAAGTATGACATCAAATTCCGTTCAGGTAAGTTCTTCGAAGATCTTGGTGACAAGTTGATCTACGATGATTTCATGCTCGACTTTAAAGTGATTGCTCAGAAGTAAGAACTTTAGACAGCACTAAAAAAATAAAGCCCATCCGGTTCGTCCGAGATGGGCTTTTTTAATGTCCTTGGGGGTTGAGCTTTTTTGTATGCCTTTTGAATTAAAGGGCTAAGTCGTCAGCAATTATTAGGTCTTTAACTTCCGGCCTATTCAAAAAGGCCATGAATTTCACCATCAATAGCATTTATGATCTTACCCAGGTCCTCAGCGTCTTCGTGGAAGTTGTTGTCATCGATATCGATAATCAAAAGCTTGCCCTTGTCGTAGGTACTGATCCATGCTTCGTAGCGCTCGTTTAGCCGCGTTAAGTAATCGAGTCGTATTGCCTCTTCGTAATCTCTACCTCTTCGCTGAATTTGCTTTACCAATGATGAAACGCTTGCTCTCAAATAGATCAATAAGTCGGGCGCTTCCACATGCTCATCCATAGAGTTGAAGAGCGAAAAATAGTTCTCAAAATCTCGTGTAGTCATGAGCCCCATAGCATGCAGGTTGGGTGCAAAAATGTAGGCATCCTCGTAGATCGTTCGATCCTGAATAATGTTCTTGCCACTCCTTCGCAGCTCCTGAATTTGATTGAAACGACTATTCAAAAAATAGATCTGCAAATTGAAAGACCAACGCTGCATATCCTTGTAAAAATCATTGAGGTAAGGGTTGTCATCAACATCCTCGAAATGAGGTGTCCACTTGTAATGCTTGGCGAGCAGCGTAGTGAGGGTCGTTTTCCCGGAACCAATGTTTCCGGCAATGGCAATATGCATATCTATCTGAGTTTTTTAATTTTTTGAAGTCTTCAAAGTTATTGACAAAAAGAACAAAGTCAAGCGCCAAAAACGGCCTTAATTCCCGCTTTTGTAAACCTTGAGTAATTTGCCATCGAGCACGTATAATCGCCTCGAATTGACGCGAAGATCGTCAAATTCTTTTACCGGCAAATCGATCTTTTCTTCAGAGAAACTTTTGGTATCGTAAACGTGAAGTTCACTATTGTTCACGTAGTAGATCTTCCCGCTTATCACTTGAAAAAAGTCAAGACCTTTCACCGGAATTGTGCGTGCGTAAGTGCCGTAAATATCGAAAATAAAGATCCCTTTTTGGGGATCATTCACGTAGAGCCAATTATCAACTTCCACCATGAAATTGGGCATCACGTTTTCACCTACTACCTGAGTGAGATTTCCACTTTTCACTACTGTTTTAAAAGAACGGTCAGTTCGTAAAAGCTCAAAATTATTCAGGTTGAAAAGCCAAAAATGATCATCCACTGAGACGCATGCTGCAGTGATCTGCCCCACATCTTTCGAAAACAAATCAATAGGAGCACCCTGTACACTCAGTGTGTTATCTAAAATAATTATCTGAGAAAGATCGCTGTAAAATAACATTGGCTTCAAAGGGCGAGTGACATCAATGGTCGTGATGTTTCCGTAGCGCTTGGCGTTAAACTCGTAGTTAATCGTCCCGCCAGAACTCAGCTTGTGAATGTTCTGACCTTTTACTAAATAAATATTATCGAGCTGGTCGGTGTAGAAAGTGTCAGCTTCGACCTTAAGCTCTCTCTCGAAGGTGAAGCCGGCTACAAGAAAAATTGCTACTAAAAGAAAGAGATACTTCATTAAACGAGATCTGTTGGTTTGGGCAGTATACTCAGCACATCATCCAAATACTGCCTGTTGTTTGCAAGCCTCGGTACCTTGTGCTGCCCACCAAGCTTATTTTTCCGTTTCAACCAGTCATAAAATGTGCCATTGGGAACAGCTTTTACCAGCGGTGGCCGCAGAGTTAGATCACTGGAACGCTTGGCTTCGTAATCGGTATTCAGCTCTTTTAGTTTATCGTCAAGAGTGTCTCTAAAAACCTCCATCGAATTGGGCTCTTTTTCAAACTCGATGAGCCACTCGTGTCCCCCTGTAGAGTTATTGTCCATGTAGATGGGGCCTGCTGTAAATTCCTTTATTACAGCTCCGGTAGCTTCGCAGGCCACTTCCAGACCAGATTCTGCATTTTCAATAATCAGCTCCTCACCAAAAGCGTTGATAAAGTGCTTAGTTCTTCCGGTGACCTGAATCCGATAAGGGTCAGTGGAAGAAAATCGTACTGTATCGCCAATCAGGTATCGCCAAAGCCCGGCATTAGTGGAAATCACGAGTGCGTAATTTTTTCCAATCTCAACCTCTTCAAGTGAGAGAGCCTGTGGGTTTTCTTTTTCGAGCTCTTCCATCGGCAGGAACTCGTAAAAAATGCCGTAGTCGAGCATCAACAGCATATCGTCTGCAACCAGTCTGTCCTGAATTCCAAAGAATCCTTCGGAGGCATTGTAGTTCTGCAAATAGTGCATTTTCCCTGAAGGAATCAGCCTCTCGTATTGTTGTCTGTAAGGAGAAAAACTCACTCCACCGTGCATAAAAAGTTCCAGGTTTGGCCAAACCTCCAGCATATTGCTGGCACCTTTTAGCTCCATAATCCGTTTCATCAACACCAGGCTCCATGACGGCACCCCGGCAATCATTCGCACATCCTCATCCATGGTAGCCCGGGCCATCACCTCAATCTTCTCTTCCCAGTTGTCCATGAGCGCAACCTCTCTGTTAGGAACGCGCTTGAGCTCTACCCAAAATGGCAGGTTCTTGATGATAATCGCACTAAGATCGCCACTGTAAGAATCTTTGCTAAACGTATTGATTTTGGAACTTCCTCCTAAAACGAGTGACTTCCCTCCATACACATCAGCCTCGGGGTAACTGTCGTAGTACATCGCAAGCAAATCCTTTCCACCTTTGTAGTGGCAATCTTCCAGAGCTTCTTTGGAAACCGGCAAAAATTTACTTCGGTGATTTGTAGTTCCTGAAGATTTCGCAAACCATTTCAACCTGGTAGGCCAAAGTACATTTTGCTCTCCTTTGCGCAGCTTGCTAATGTACTTCTCGTAATCCTCATAGCGTCTGATCGGCACGGCTTTTTGGTAATCTGAGAAGGAGCGAATCGACTGAAAATTGTGCTCACGGCCAAACTCCGTTTCACGTGCAATATGCAGCATACGATGAAACAGCTCGCTCTGCACCTCGTGAGGATACTTCTTAAAAAGTTCTATTTGATGAATTCGCTTTTTGATAAACCACGAAAACACAGAATTCAAAGCCATCGGCAAGAGTTGTTAATTGAATTCCTAAATGTAACAAGAAGCGATGAAATCTGGAAACTTTTCAAACTTCAGGAAGCCAGCACCCTGACCACTGCCAGAAGGAATTAGAAAAACCTGCCACAGGTTTAAATATTCAAAATAACATATTTGGCTGTCGCAAAAAGAAAAAGCCTTCTTCGGATTAACTCCAAAGAAGGCTTTTTGAATGGTAGCGGGGGCAGGACTCGAACCTACGACCTTCGGGTTATGAGCCCGACGAGCTACCAACTGCTCCACCCCGCACTGTATTTTGTTTTCATCGCACTCAGCGAGTGCGTCTGAAAATGGTAATCTAAAATTATTTTCTGTCAGTTTTGACAGCTGGTCATCGCTACGACCTCCCGTTTTGGGGACCGCAAAGATAGATTTATTTTGTTCTTTTGCAAAACAGAAAAACAAAAAAATACATTGAAGCACAAAGCAGGTTTTGTAAACATCATTGGCAGTCCAAATGTGGGGAAATCCACTCTCATGAACGGCCTTGTGGGCGAGCGACTTAGCATCATCACATCCAAAGCACAGACTACACGTCACCGAATAATGGGAATTGTAAACGGTGAAGACTTCCAAATTGTCTATTCGGATACTCCCGGAGTGCTCGATGCCAAATACAAACTGCAGGAGTCGATGATGAATTTTGTGGGCTCTGCTCTTGCCGATGCCGATATCATCTTGCTGGTCACCGACCTAAAAGAAAACGAACTCAATCACGAACAGACACTCCAACGAATTGAGAAAGTAGAAATTCCTGTGTTGGTACTGGTAAACAAAGCCGACATGGGCACTCAGGACGAAGTGGCCGACCGGGTGGAATACTGGAGAAAACGCCTTCCGAATGCGCAAGTAGCCCCTATCTCTGCTCTGCACAAGTTCAACCTCGACATGGTGCTCGAAAAGATCAAATCGCTGCTACCCGAAAATCCACCGTTTTTCCCCAAGGACGAACTGACCGACCGACCAATGCGATTTTTTATGTCGGAAATTATTCGTGAAAAAATTCTTCTGCTCTACAAGCAAGAGATTCCCTACGCCTCGGAAGTGCTCATCGAAGAGTTTAAAGAGGAGGAAAAAATCATTCGCATCAGTGCTGTCATCATTGTAAACCGCGATTCGCAGAAAGGAATTCTCATTGGCAAAAAAGGCTCGATGCTAAAACGAGTGGGAACTGAAGCTCGAAAAGACATGGAGGTATTCCTGGAGAAAAAAGTCTTCCTACAGCTCTACGTGAAAGTCGACAAGGACTGGCGCGAAAACGAGAACAAACTGAAAAAATACGGTTACCTGGAATGATCAGTTTTCCCAACGCCAAGATAAATCTAGGTCTCAACATCACTAAGAAGAGAGAGGATGGATTTCACGAAATAGAAAGTGTTTTTTATCCTGTGAAATGGCAGGATGCACTGGAAATCTCACCCCGAGAGGATGAAAAGGTCCACTTTCGAGTGGAAGGGATGAAAAAGATTCAGGAGTGGGAAATTGGCGACCTGGCTACTGAAGAGGAAATCGCTGACTACCGGCACATTGATGACCTAAACCCTCCAAGAAATCTCTGCGAAAAAGCCTATTCGCTGATGCAGGAAAAATTCGACATCCCCGGAGCTGACATTTTTCTCAAGAAACATATTCCAATAGGTGCCGGCCTGGGCGGTGGAAGCAGCGATGCATCCTTCACTCTGAGAATGGTCAATGACCTCTACAACCTGAATTGCAGCAACGAAGAATTGAAAAACCTCTCTGCAAAGCTCGGTAGCGACTGTCCCTTTTTCATTGAAAACCGCCCCATGTATGTGTCAGGAAGAGGCGATGAAATGGAACCAATTGATCTCAAACTGACTGGCTACCACATTGTTTTAATCTATCCAGGAATAAAAATTTCTACAAAGTGGGCCTACAAAAACATTTCACCACAAGAGTCTGAGATGGATTTAAAAACCATTGTAAAGCTAGATTTCACGCAGTGGAGAGAACATCTCAAGAATGACTTTCAGAGTGTGATTGTGAAGGAGCGCCCGCACATCAAGAAACAAATTCATCAGCTTTATGACCGTGGAGCTGTGTATGCGGCCATGTCCGGCAGCGGCTCAACAGTTTTTGGAATATTTCGGGATTTCCCGGAAGGAATTGAATACGGCCCTGACGACATTCACGTGACCTTGCCTCTTTAGTCTTCTGGCGAAAACCCTTAACCGCTCTACTTCGGAGCTCTTTTGCAAAGGATTAACCCAAAAATCAGGAACATGAAATTCGGCATCCACGCTTTCTCGACTGAGCTCGAGAACCTTCCATCGCGCAAGCCGTTTTTCGAGATAAAAGGCGAGGGTTTTGAAAAGAAAGTGAAGAGCTAAACCTAATTACTTCGGTGCTCTTTGATATAAAATAAGTCCGAAGATCAAGAAAATGAAATTCGGCATCCACACCGCGAGCATCGGGGGAATGTCCACACTAACAGCCGCTACGTTAAACATCCGCTGAAAAAATATAAAGAGAAAACCGATCAGAACCGCCATCAGCAGGTGAACTCCCATCCCTCCCCGCTTTTTGCGAGAAGCAATAGAAAATCCGATGAGAGTGAGAACGAGAATGGAAAACGCATTTGACGTTCGCTGGTATTTTTCAATTTGCCACTGCGGCACCTTATCTGAACCTTTCGCCTTTTCATCCTCAATAAACTGATTCAGCTCAAAGTAATTCATGGCAAATACATTCTCGTCACGTTGTCCAAAATCAGAAATCCTGAGGTTCAAAGTCGTATCGACCTTTTTATGTGTGACCAATTCTTCAGTTCCGTCTGGCAGGTATTTTCTCACCTGCACATCGTAGAGCGTCCAGATTGTATCTTCTGGATTGAAAACAGCCTTTGACGCAAAGAGCTTTTCTTTGAGTTGCTCGCCTTCAGTCCAGTGCTCGATAGAAAAATCATGACCTCGATTAGCACTCGCCCTGATGGTTCGGAAATAATAAATCGTACCCGGTTGGAGCTCACGATGCAAGTTGGTCTGCTCGATATTGAAAGTGTGCCGAATGTGCTCATCCTCAAAAGCCAGCCTGACTTCGTTTGCTTTGGGCAAAACAAAATGTACAATTAGCAATGAGAACACGACCAAAAGAGAGGCAGCCATCATGAAAGGCACCAACAATCGCTGAAAACTAACACCACTACTTAGTATAGCCACCAGCTCCGACTTTTGAGCGAGGTTGCTAGTCACCAGAATGACGGTGAGAAAAATCAACAAGCCGCTTAACAAGTTGGCGTAAAAGAAAATAAAATTAATGTAGTACTCTGTAATGATCTCCCAAACTGTTGCCTCTGCCGTAATCAGGTCGTCAATGCGTTCTGAAACATCCATCACCACAGCAATCACAATGAAAGCTCCAATCATGAAAAAGAACATCTGAAGGTACTTCCTGATGATATATAGATCGAGTGTTTTCAATCAGCTGCCGTTTAGAGTCTCTCTGTTAGTTTAGGAACCATCTGATTCTTCCAACTCGCAAACGTTCCTTCTTCAATTTTCTTTCGTGCCTCTTTCACCAAAGCAAGATAAAAGGACAAATTGTGGAGCGAAGCAATCTGCATTGCCAACAATTCATTGGCGGCAAAAAGGTGTCTCACATAGGCTTTTGAGTAAAACTGATCTACGTAAGAATCGCCATCTGGGTCCAGGGCTGAAAAATCGTTTTCCCACTTTTTGTTTCGCATGTTCATAGTCCCGTTCCACGTAAACAGCATTCCATTGCGTGCATTTCGGGTGGGCATCACACAATCGAACAAGTCCACTCCAAGCGCAATGCATTCAAGCAAGTTGGCGGGTGTTCCGACACCCATCAGATATCGCGGCTTGTCTTCGGGCAGAATATCGCAGACCAACTCGGTCATGGCGTACATATCTTCGTGAGGTTCTCCTACAGAAAGTCCACCAATGGCATTTCCATCCGCATTTTTCGATGCGATCACTTCAGCGCTTTGCTTTCTGAGCTCCGGATAAGTGCTTCCCTGGACAATTGGGAAAAGCGACTGATTGTAGCCGTATTTCGGATCCGTTTCTCCTAGTCGGTCAATGCACCTGTCGAGCCAGCGGTGAGTCATTTCCATACTCTTTCTTGCGTACTCAAACTCGCACGGGTAGGGAGTGCATTCGTCAAAGGCCATGATGATGTCAGCTCCGATTGTTCGTTGTGTATCCATCACATTTTCCGGAGTGAAGAGATGAGTTGAGCCATCGATATGCGACTTAAACTTCACTCCCTCTTCCTTAATTTTTCTGTTGTCTGAAAGTGAGTAAACCTGATAGCCTCCACTATCTGTAAGAATCGGCCGATCCCAGTTTATGAACTTGTGCAAACCTCCAGCCTGTTCCAAAATATCCAGTCCAGGACGCAAGTAAAGGTGGTAGGTGTTACCGAGGATAATCTCCGCCCTCACGTCCTTTTTCAGGTCTTGCTGAGTCACAGCTTTCACCGAACCGGCCGTGCCAACGGGCATAAAGATCGGTGTTTGAATTTCACCGTGGTCGGTAGTGAGTTTGCCAGTTCTGGCTTTAGAATTAGGGTCCGTTTTCTGAAGTTCGAATTGCATATTTGTGGCTTTGACGGTGGCAAAAGTACGGAATTCAACTGCGGTGGTGGCAACCTCGATTTTTGCTATTTTCGGACGATTTTGAACCGATGATAGGAACTTTAGTAAATACCGGAACCGTAGCTCTAGGAGCCACCATTGGTCTGTTGCTCAATAAGAGATTGCCCGAGAAATACACCTCCATCATCTTTCAGGTGCTCGGGCTGTTCACGATTTTTATCGGCATTTCGATGGCCATGAAATCCGGCAACTACCTCATCCTGATTTTTGGTTTACTAACCGGTGGAATAATTGGAGAAGCCCTGAGATTGGAAAACAGAATTAACAACCTGAGTGACAAACTGAAAAATCGCACCGCTAAAAATGATGACAAATTTACCCAGGGTTTAGTGACAGCATTCATGCTTTTTTGCGTAGGCTCGATGACAGTCATCGGCACCTTTGAAGAGGGACTCACCGGCAAGCGCGACACAATTCTCACCAAGAGCTTGATGGACCTTTTCTCCTCAATTGCCCTGGCTTCAGCTTTCGGACGAGGAGTCATTTTTTCAATAATTCCACTATTTCTCTATCAGGCCGGACTCACGCTCGGTGCTGAGTTTTTCAAAGATTTTCTTTCTCCTGAAATGATTGACGAGCTCTCTGCAAGTGGCGGAATTATGCTCGTTGGCCTCGGGATTTCCATTCTCGATCTCAAAAAAATCAGAGTCATCAACATGCTACCAGCTTTGGTAATGGCAGTCTTACTCACCTGGATTGCTCAGCACTTTGGGTTCTATGCGATTTAATTGCTAAGGTAGCCATCACTCCTCTGTGGTCCGAACCCGGAATCGATAGTCCTTTCATTGATGCACAGGCAAACCCTTCACTGTAGTAAATTTGATCAATCGGAATCAGCGGAAAAATATTTGCCGGATAAGTGGGAATCCAGCCTCCTGAAGCTCTCGACAAATTAGCTTCGGTTTCGAGGCTTTTGAGATTGCTGTCCCAGGAGACTGTGTTGTAATCGCCAAACGTAACTACCGGACCTTGCTTCTCCTTTGCCCAAGTGGCAATCATTCTTAAATGCTGGTTTCTCAATTTATAATTGAGCGGGGTGGTAGGTACGTGCAAATGACTTGATAAAAAATGCACCTCTCCTGTCGGCAGTTCGATAGTTCCCTCGATGTTCTCCAGACCTACCATTTCTGATTTTTTGAAAGTAGCTGGACGTTTGGAAAAAACGGCTACACCATAGAATCCACTTTCATCTGGCAGTCCATAGCTCCATGGGTATTCTTTTCTCAATCCGGCTTCCAACCTTCTCATCCATTGGCTGTCGAGTTCCTGAACGCTCACGAGTTGCGCCTCATTGTCTTTTATCATCTCTACTACTTTCTCGTAGCTCTGATTGTTTCGCTTCAAATTAAACTGAGCTACCTTTAGCGAATCCTTTGGAGAAAAGTCAGTTTGATCATTTGAAACGAAAGGAATCATGAATTGCAATAAAATCAGGGACGACAAAAAACAGCCTGCAGCCAGGCCTTTCCATTTGAACAAAAGAAAAATCAAAGCCAGGATAGGCAGTGCAGTGAGAGCTTGAAACAGAAAAGCCTTGGCCAGACTGATGATAAAAAGCTCATCTGGCAAAATCAACCAAATGGTGAAGACTAATGGCAAAATCATAGCCGCCAGAAAACGAATGGAAACTCTATTCATCGTAGTTCAGTTTTGAGAGTCGATAGTCTCGCAAATTCCAGGAAACCCAACTCTCGGATTTGTTCCTGTTGATGCGCCCTGACACCTTGTATCGAATATGATGCTTTAGCTCCAAAGCTCTTTCACGATTCATTTCTCCCCCCTCTTCAAGCAGCATTTCTGCATGATCATGAATTGCTGGAAGTGCTCCAACGGAAAGTCTACGTAAGTAATTGTAGTTTATTTCTTCAGGGGGCGCTGCAGACAAATTGTAGCGGGCAATCACACCATCCCAGTTAAAAACAGAAAGAAGTGAGAGCACAGTGAAAACCGACAAAAAGTTGACCCTAACTACTTGAGTGATCGTTTGTTTGTTTTTGATCTTGAAGTAGACGGTCACCAACCCGATGATTACCAGAATCAAAAAGACGAAAACACCGATTCTTTTGTAGGTAATTGCATTGTAAGCTGCGATATAGTGCCAGTTTCTGATTGCAATTGAAATGACCAAAATGAAGTTTTGAAGGAGCCACAACCCTGCGAGAACCCTGAGCTTCTTGTTTTCAGGATAAAAATTGAGATTTCCTCTGAAGTAGAACAAAATCAGAGTCATGGAAACCAGAATGCTCAAAATCAAAATGTAGGTCCCTTCGTGAACAAACTGCGACAGATTTTCGACATCACTCCGGTCGAACGAAAACCACACCCACGAGACATCAATTGTGTTTATGATCAGCAATAAAAAATTCATTGCACCGAAGACAAGCAGAGCGATTAAATACTCCTTTTTCAGGTCCGTAATTTTATTGAAGAGAGCACTTTGCTTTGGCTTTCTGATCCTTTTCAGGTTCAGCTTTAACTGACTGTCAAATCCACCAAAAACTTTGATTCCTCCATAAACGATGGCAAAGCTGCCTATCCAAAATCCGAGAATCAAAAACAAGAATTTCAAAAAGGAAAGGTTCTCTAATTTCTTCTCGATGAAAACTGCCACATCTTCCACTACAGCCTCGACCCAGCTACCAAATACCGGATTGCCGGCAGAGTAGAGAATCGTAAAAAAGCCGACAATTACAATCGGAACAATCGCTACCTTAATAGCAAACTTTCTTTTGCCTGACTTACCAGACAAACGATTTGGAAGCTTTGGAAGAGTTAAGGTGCGAAATGGAGAAACCAGCAAATTGACAAGAATCGATGGAAAGAGAAAAATCATAGACTTTCTTTCTCCCTCGTGGTAGCTGGCCAGAGCAAAGCTAAAAGTGAGCACATACATAAAAATGCTCCATGAAGAATTCACGAGCACCACTCCAAGAGCAGCAAATCCGTGGCAACAGATTAGAATCAGTTGAGGTAGTTCGGGCATTTGTCGATCTCTCAAAAACAGATAACCGAAAATGCCAGAAGAGTAGATCAGTGTATTGAGGCCGTCTGATTCTCCATAAAACATCAGATAATGTAGAATCGTGAAGACAAGGACAATCAGAAATGGATTAACTTTTTTCATTTTTCAAAGTGCTTTGTTTTTCAAAGTGTATTTTCAAAAAAATATTATTTGTTGCTTTTCAATAATTTTTCGAGGGCATCGAGGTGATCAGAAAAGGCCTTTCTACCTTCCTGAGTTGCCCGGTAAGCTGTATTGGGCTTGTTTTTCACGAATCGCTTTCTGACTTCCACATAGTTCTTTTTGGACAGATTACTGATATGACTCGCCAGGTTTCCATCAGTAAGGTCGAGCGTTTCTTTCAATTCGCTGTACTCCACCCAGTCATTCACCACCAGCACGCTCATGATGCCCAGCCGCACGCGGTTTTCAAAAGCCTTATTTAATCTAGCCAGATACTTTTTCATTGTTCGTGGCGAACATACATTACAATTCCGTATAAAATGTGCAGCACCCCAAAACCAATGGCCCAAAACAGCAAGCCATAGCCAATTACTGCAGTGGCTGCGATGCCGAGAATAATCTCCAAAATTCCGAGATAGCGTACTTCGTTGAGCGTATAGTGACTTCCGCTTACCAGAGCTAATCCATAAAAGATGAGCATCGAAGGCGCAATCAATCCAACCCATCCGTGGTAAAGAAGAATCATACAAAACGCACCCCCTGCAGCAAGCGGAATTAGCAAGCTTACCGCGAGTCGCTTTGCAGGTCCTCCCAGAAGCTGTTGTCCATCTTTTTTTGCTTTCTTTCTGGTCAGATACATCCCGGCAGTCAAAGAAATAAGCAACACAAGAGCAGCATCAATCAGGCAAAACCAAAGCGCATCGGATGTCCAGTTTATTCCTGAACTATCTACAATTGAATACCTCTGAGACAACAGAGGCTTAGCCATGTCCAAATAGAAGTACGCGGCAGCGGCTCCCAACAGAGCAGTCAGTCCTGCAACAACTCCCGACAATCCGCTAAGTGAAATAAATCTGGAGGAACGCATCATCAACGTGCGGATCTCATCCAATTTTTCTAGTTCGTTTGATTTATCCATAGAAAGTACTTTGTGTTACAAAGCTAAAATAAAAGTTGAATATTGATCTCTTAAAATCTGTCAAAAATTCAGTCCCGGACAATTGCAAACTGCCTTAATGTCTGTTTTTCAGTTGTTTAAGGTCATTTTGACACAGTGAAATTGAGATCGAACATGAATTTGTCTTTTGGCATTTGAGTTGAAAAGGATTGGTCAAACAGAATTGAAAACCCTAAAAAATAAGAAACTATGTCACTTGTAAAATTCAGAAACAGACCCACAAAACCTTCATTGTTTGATGTGTTTTTCGATGATTTCCTGGATAAGAACGTAACAGGCTCTGGCGGTTTTGGACTGATGAACGCCAGTACACCAAAGGCCAATATCCGAGAAGAAGAAAATCAATACACTGTTGAGCTTGCCGCTCCTGGTTACGACAAAAAAGACTTCAATGTAGAGGTTGAAGACAATCAATTGATTTTGTCAGTTGAGAAAACAATGGAAAACGCAGAAGAACAAGAAAACTTCAAACATCAGGAATATCGCTTTGAAAGCTTTTCCCGCTCCTTCAATCTTCCTGAAGATATTGATGAGGAAAAGATCAAAGCCAATTATCACGATGGGATACTGAAAATTGAAATTCCTCGCGACACTAAAAAACTCGAAGAAAAGAAGAAAAGAATCGAAGTAGCCTAGTCTCATTTTTTGTGAATGAATGACAAATCCGAAATCGTTACCCACGGTTTCGGATTTCTTTTTAGCCTAGTATTCAAAGGGGATACAGATCAAAACTACAGGCGTGTTTAATCTTTTTTTGATTTGGTTGAACAACACTGCGTGGTCACTGTTCTAAAAGTGATCATTGAGGCGATTAGCTGATTTGACGATTTTGTTTTCATTATGGCCCTGCCGGTTTCCGGTGGGGCCATTTTGATTTTAATCGTCTGTGGAAATTGTAGCTGTAGCGAAATAATCCATGTACTTCAGACCTCTTTCAACGTAAAGAGGATCATGAGTAAAAGGCTTTCCGAAAAGCGGGTATTTTCTCCCGGTGTTATGCAAATGAAATGCGTCTTTAAACTCCCTCTCGCGGAGTGAATGCCCATAATTTTGCTCGATCCACTCTATTCCATATTTCACTGCCTCTTCCCCTCTTATGTCTGCTATGTTGGTTCCCAAGCCGATGCACTTATAGCCCATGAGCTGAAAAGGGCCCCAGGAAGTGGCGAGGTTTTTCAGAGCGGCATCTGTTGAGTTGGCGACATCCGCTTTTCTGAGGTCCTCAAGCTTTTTCCTCTTTCCGGATTTCAGGTTTTGAAGCCTTCGATAAACTACGGGTTCGAATCTGGTTCCCGCAGGATTGCGGCCACTGCACTCAAGAACAATCAGTGCCATAAAATACTCACGGGGCAAACTCTTTTCCTTGGCAATTTTAGTTACCAATTCACCATAGTTTCTCTCTGCCAGCTCGAGTTGTCCAATGTCCGATTGCATTTCACGCTGAAGCTTTCGCCTCAATTCCTCTTTGCGATTTTGCTGGAAGGCCTGCCAGGCGAAGACCAAAAGGACAACAAAAAACATAGCCGAAAAAAATAGCCAGTTTATTCTCCTCTTTCTTTTCCTCGCTCTTCTTCCTGCCATTACTTTTCTGACTATCCGTTAGATTTCTTTTTTTCGCTTACCTTTTCAAATTTAGCATTTCAAAGAAAATTCATTTAACACGATGGCTGCAAACAAATACGCCCTCCTCCGCTACCGCATTATCGATCGTTGCCTGACAAACTCCGCACGGCCTTTTCCTTCTAAAGAGGATCTTCGCGAAGCATGTGAAGAATCGCTTTTTGGCAGTTCCGGAGAGAATGTCTCCATCTCCACCATCGAAAAAGACATGTGGGCCATGAAAAACGAATCGGAGCTGGGGTTCTATGCCCCCATAGCCTACAATCCGCAGGAGCGAGGCTACTACTACGAAGACCCTGAATACACCATTCAGAATATCTCTCTCAACGATGAAGACCTCAACGCCATTCGCTTTGCAGTAAACACGCTTGAGCAGTTTAGAGATATGCCCATTTTCAGTCAATTTGGAAATGCCATTGGCAAAATCACCGATCGCCTCAAGATTTCACCGGATGTGCAGGACGCAGCTATTGGTAAGTATGTCCAGTTCGAACAAGCCCCGGAAGTAGGTGGAACGGAGTTTCTCGCTCCCCTACTCGATGCCATAAAGTCCAGAAAATCCGTAAAATTCAACTATCAAAAGTTTTCTACGGACGAGTTGAAAAGCTATCACCTCGATCCATACCTCCTAAAGGAATACCGCAACAGATGGTACGTGATTGGTTACTCACCAGCACGCGAAGACTTTCTCACTTTCGGGCTAGACAGGTTGAGCAATTTGGATGTGGGTGATCAAAAATTCGAAGTAATGAAAAGCTTCAACGCGGATCGCTTTTTTCGCCACAGTATAGGTATCACCGAAGGCGGCAAAGAACCCGAAGATATCGTTCTCGAGTTTGCACCCGTTCAGGGAAAATACATTCTGAGCAGTCCGCTTCACCACTCTCAGCAGGTGATAAACGAAGATTCCATAGGAATTACCATCTCTCTGCACGCACTCATCACTTTTGAACTTGTTCAGCAGCTGCTGAGTTTCGGTAGCTCAGTTAAGGTGAAAGAGCCCAGTGAGCTCCGTGAGAGACTGATTAAAGAGCATAAAAAAGCCATCTCTATTTATTGATATACTGATAGCTATGGATTTTTCTGAAGGTCCGTAAATAGATTACGAACCGCAATTGGTACTTCGTATCGTCAAACAATTAAAAACGATACGCTATGTACACAATCGCAGACGCCAAACGATACATCGATTCTTTTTCAAGACCGAACGGATACAATACCTACGCCTGGAATGTGACCAAGAAGATGGCACTCGAAGTGTGGGATTGCTACTTGCACAACCGTCCATTTAGAAAACCTATTAATTACCTCTGCCAGGAATTCTATAATATGATCAAAAAACCTGACGGTCAATACATTGTCCCCGAACAATCTTTCAGAAAACTCTAACAAGTTGATCTGCAGGAATTCAAGAGCTCCGATTTCACAATAACCATGTGACTTCGGAGCCTTTTTACAATTAAAAACCTATCACAATCTTCTCGTTTTGAATCAAGTAATCGGATCTTATCTACACAATTGTGTTCAAAACTAGCAATCGAAAACAGCCGAAAATCCAATCGATCCAGTACTTTTGATAAGCTTGCAAATTTTAAGCGATTGAAATCAGACATTTACCGACTTTTTAACGTCATTCGTCTGGTTTTTCAAGGGATTAGTCGTATTTTTACTAACTTTGTCGCAAATTATATAACCTTGTCATGAGTTCTATTTCGGATTACACATTGCCAGATCTCGCTGCCGTTATAGAACAGTTGTATGCTCAAAACTTTGAATCTGAGCACCCTCACAAAATCATCTTTTCTTATCAAGGCTCGTTCAGCACCAGAAAGGTGGACTCTACACTGGAACTGGTGGAGGAGGGAATTTTAGAATCTGGAGGCAAGCGCAAAATCATGAAGCGCATTTGTAGTGTGCTAATCGAAGTTCTTCAAAACGGCACAGTTCATTCGGCAAAAGACAAGGAGGGTCGTCCTCACAACACACTTATAATTAACTCCTCCACGGAACATTTTCAAATTATTGCCGGCAACCTCATCTTAAACGAAGAGGCCAATCCAATCAGAAAAAAGATTGAGGCGATGAACAAGCTCAGCAGAAGTGAGCTCCGAAAACTCTACATAGAAACGCTTTGTAATGAGGAATTTAGCACCAAAGGTGGTGCTGGACTCGGATTCCTCACCATGGCAAAAAAATCTGAATCCCCTATCGAATTCTCAATAGACGCTCTCAACGACACTCTTTCCTATTTTGTTTTAAGGCTATCTTTCAATAGATAAGTCACTTACCCTCCATCTTTTTCTCCACTCAATTTTCATCGAGAATCATTCGTTATCAAAATCGACATCAGCTTTAACATTTTTTTGTAAGTTCAAGGCCGATTTAAATCTTTCATATCAATTCAGGACTACCCAATCAACTCTCATTTTATGTTTTTTAGAATCACTTTGGCAGCCTTCTGCTTGCTGACCTTAACTGCTCAGGGGCAACGCAACCCCGAGCTTATCCATTCTGGAGAAGAAATAGAAAAAGGAATAGAAGACCACGATGAAGGTAATTACGAAGAAGCCCTCGAGCACTATCGAAAGGTGCACCCGGCCGACACCAATTACCTCACCGCAGTCTACGAAAGGGCACTCACGAACCTCGAAATGGAGAATTACGAAAAAGTCTTCGAGCTTTGTGAAAAAGCCATCGCCCTTAACTACCACGAGCCGGAGGTCTACAACACTTACGGTTCGGCTCTCGACTACAGCGAGAAACAAAAGGAGGCCCTTGAGATCTACGACCGCGGACTCGAAGAATTTCCTTACAACATGTCTCTTCAATTCAATAGAGCCCTGGTTTATGAAAACATGGATCAGAGGAAAAAAACCATCGAAGATCTACAGGACCTGGCCCGTTTCAACCCTTTTCACGCATCGAGCCACTTCCGACTGGGAATCATGTCTTCTATGGAAGGTTTGCGAACACAGGCAATTATTTCTCTGGTCGTAGGTATGGCTGTAGAGCCTGGCAGTGGCCGAAGCCTTATGATGCTTTCTTATGCTGATCAGGTAGCTTCAGGCGGAGCTGAAGACATCGGAACAGACGACAAAGATGGCATTGAGTCCGAATTTGAAGAACTCGACCTCATTGTGAAAAACCGACTTGCCATCAACGATAAATACGAAACACCTTCAGACCTCGGTTTCCCGGTGATAAAGCAGGCTCACCTCATTATGACTCAAATCCAAAAAGGCGAAGCCACAAGTGATGGCTTCTGGGGTAGTTACTACTCTCCTATCCTAAAGTGGATCATGGATTCCGGTAATTTTGAAAACTTCGCAATGCTGATTTCCATTAGTGTAGACGACAACTACGTTCGCAATCTGATAGAAAGAAATATTGACGACATAAGAGATTTTAGAGGCGAATTCATTACAAAGATGCGCGAGCTCTATGGAGCGCACTCAATCACCCGAAACGGTGAAGAGCTCGCTGTAGAAAAGTGGTTTCACGATGACTTTTCACTTCAGGCATTTGGAGCCGAAACCAGCAATGGAAAAAATGATGGCTACTGGGAGTACTACTACACCACAGGTCAAATTGAAACTATCGGAGAATTTGACAAAGGCGATCGTATTGGAACCTGGATATCATTTAATCCTCACGGAGATACCTCACAAATTCACCACTTTGAAAATGGCAAACTCAATGGACTTTACAAAACATTTCACGACAACGGTACGCTGAGCGAAATGGGAATGTATGAAGATGGCGAGCTGAATGGAGAACTCGAAGGTTATTTTGATACCGGTCAACTAAGAGCAACAATGACTTTCAAGGACGGTAAACGAGAGGGATCCGTAAAATTTTTCTACAAAACCGGAGAGCTTGAACGTGAGTTCAACATGGTTGGTGGCGAGCTACATGGCGAAATGATTGATTACTATCCCAGCGGGCAGGTTAGCAGCAGACTTGTTTACGAAGACGGTGAAAGAGAAGGTGAATCCGAATCTTTTTATCCGGATGGAACCTTGCAGCAAAAGACCGTTTATAAGGACGATGAGATAGAAGGGCCTTATGTTACCTATTATCAAAACGGCCAGGTAAAGAGCTCTGGTAATGCCAAGGATGGCTCAGTTGCAGGAGCATGGAAATACTTTTACATGGATGGCTCACTTGAGGAAACGAGTGACTTCTCAGAAAATGGAAAAATCAATGGTGAATCTATCAGTTATGATCTCGAAGAACGCCCTTATCAAATTGAGGAGTTCAAAAACGGAGACATCAAAAGAATCACCTTTTTAGACGAAGAAGGTAACGAGATTGCTTCAAATAAAGAAAGGCGAGGCGAGTTGACCACAGAGTTTTACAATTACCACAGAAAGGTAGTTTCAAAAGGAACTTTCAAAGATGGAGAGCGCACTGGCACCTGGCAATATTTTGAAAATGGCGAATTAGAAGAAGAAGAGAACTATGTTGATGGCGATCTTCACGGACCCAACACATCCTGGTTCCCCAACGGAAATATCGATATCGACCGTGAATTCAAATACGGTGAAGCCACCGACTACTACCTCTCAAAATACCGCAACGACACGGTTTATGCTGAAGGGAACTACTATAAAGACAACAGAGAGTGCACCTGGTACTACTATCACCCGAATGGAGAGGTGGAATACGAGTACTGGTATGAAAAAGGTCAGCGAAAAGGTGAACAGAAGACATTCTCTATCACCGGAAACCTGACAACAATCTCTATTTACGACAAACCCGGAGTACTCAGCGGCTACATTTCGTTTGACACTCTCGGAAATGCAATCGACACAGTGATGCTCAAAAATGGAACGGGTAAGGTTGTGCTAAAAGGAAACTCCGGCAAAGACTATTTTAAAGGAGAATATCGCGGTGGAGAAGCTCACGGAATTTTTCAATGGCTCTATCCCGATGGATCTGTAGAAACAGAAGGAAACTACCAGCACGATGAGCGCACTGGCACCTGGAACTATTATCACCCTAACGGGCAAATTTCCAGTCAGGGAGACTACGAGAAGGGAAGCCGCCACGGCACCTGGAATACTTACGACTACTTCGGCAATCCTATTACGGAGCGCGAGTACTTCCATGGTGATTTGCACGGCCAATCTATTTTTCACTATCCCGGAGGTGGCAAGAGATCTGTCAACAACTACGAATACGGAGAGCGCCACGGGCCGTCAACTTTCTACACACCAGATGGCACGATCATCATCCAACGCAATTACGACAAAGGGAAACTCGTTTCTTACACCTACCTCGGTGAAAATGGCGAACTAAAAGCTCCGATCGAAATAGAAAATGAGACCGCTAAGATTGAAGCATTCTTCCCGAATGGGAACAAAAGCGCTGAATATGAAATTGTGCGTGGCTGGTTTCAGGGCGACTATAAACTCTACTACGAAGATGGCACCTTGCTCAAGGAAGTCAACTACATCGATGATTATGCTGCCGGAGGAGATTTTTACTACTACCCTGATGGGTCTGTTTGGCAATCATCAGACAACAAATTCGGAGAAGTGGATGGAGTGGAAAAAGAATTCTATAAAAACGGACAGATTAAATCTGAAATAAACTACATCATGGGTCAGATGCATGGAAAATGTGAGTATTTTGACAAAGCTGGTAAGTCACTAGATCGACTGACTTACTACAATGACGACCCGGTGAAAATGTAATGACCCCTGATTATGAAACTTGTTTTTTGCAATACTCTGATAGCATTGTTCCTGCTATCAACATCAGTAAGTTTAGCTCAAAAACCAGCAGACGAATTTAGAACCTACAAGGAGCGCTATCCGGATGATCCGTATGTGGTTTTGAAAACAGAAAAAAACCTGGATATCGAAATTAACAGTGGCAAACCTGTTATTTCGTATTCGAACGCATACAAGAAGTTTTACCTGTCGGAAAATGCGAGCCGATTTACCTCAGAGTCGGTTTCACATTCCGACTTCAGGAAGCTGGAAAACATTGAGGCCTATACCCTAATCCCCAAAAAAAGACGCTACAAAGAAGAGGACGTAGGGAATTTTCAGGTGAGCGATCTCAGTGGAGGGAGTATTTTTTATGATGACAGTAAAAAAACCTCTTTTGATTTTCCGCTGGTGGGCAAAGGCTACCAATCCTTCTACAGGGCCAACTTTACTATCACCGATCCTCACATGTTGCCTATGTTTTACATCGGCTCATACACTCCTGTTGAAAAAGCTGTTTTCACTGTTCGCTATGACAAGAATGTTGAAATGGAGTTCACTCCTATCAACATGGAAGGCCTTGATGTTGAAATGACAGAACAGGACCTGAGTACAGAGATGGTTCGTACCTGGACAGTGAAGAATGTTCCAAAAATGGAGTATGAAAGCGGTGCGCCAGGTGCACTTTATTTTGCACCACAAATTTTGGTGCGAATGAAATCATACAAAAACCAGTCAGAAGAGGTTCGAGTCCTGGGGGATGTCAATGATCTGCACAACTGGTATTGCGACTTCATTCAAGAATCAGAAAAAGACAATCCCGAGCTGCAAGCTATTTCGGATAGCATAGTGGCTGGACTTGAAGATGAGATCAGCAAAACTAAAGCACTCTACTCCTGGGTAAAAAGTAACATCAAATACATTGCTTTTGAAGATGGCTACAACGGATTTATTCCTCAGAGTGCAGCCGAAGTTTGTCACAATCGCTATGGCGATTGCAAGGGCATGTCTAACTTACTGTTTCAGTTAATGCGCCTTCAGGGAATAGAAGCTCAGCTGGCCTGGGTCGGCACTCGCGAATTGCCCTACAAATACGAGGAAAACCCCAGTCCCAGTGCCGATAACCACATGATTGCCGCACTAAAGTCGGATGGACAGTACTACTTTCTGGATCCTACACACAGCAACTTGCCCTTTGGTCTTCCTTCACCATTCATTCAAGGTAAGGAAGTAATGGTAAATAAAGACTGTGAGTCTTTCGAGGTTGTGGAAGTCCCGATGATCGAAAGTGAAAATAACCTGACTAAAGATTCTGTTTCTGTAAAAATTGAAGGAACAAATCTGACTGGTACAGGTCGCCTCGAACTAACCGGATTCAGCAGAATGACTTTCATGGATAGAATGAGTACCATGAGCAAAAGTGAACTTCGAAAATACTGCCGCAACTACTTGTTGAAAGGTAGCAACAGATTTATTCTCGACTCTATGTCGATCAGCAATACTGACAACGCACAAATGCCGCTTTATCTGGATTACACCTTCCACATCCCCGACTATGTGATTGAGGTAGATGGTGAAGCATTTGTAAACCTCAACCTCGACAAGCTGGATCAGCCTACAAAGTTTGAAGAAGAAAGAAAGCTTCCCTACGAATCGCGATTTAAGTCTCTTCGTGAAGAAATTGTGGTCTTCGAGACCGATCCATCTCACCAAATTAGCGAGATTCCAGACTCGAGCAGTTTTAGTCACGAACAGTTCGAATTCACCAACAATTACAAACAGCATCAAGGTGTTTTGGAACGTAGAATGCGCTACGACAACCGTTACATAAAACTCGAAGGTGAAGATTTTAACGCCTGGAACGAATACGTCAACAAGCTGCAGACAAGTCACTCTCAGCAAATTGTGATAAGAAAACCGTCTAACCAAATTATATCAGAAGAAGAATGAGACTATTTGCCACAACTCTCTCACTGATGCTCATTTCGTTCATGAGCTTCAGTCAAAATGAGCTATTGAATTATTCCTGGCAGGAAGACCCAAATTATGACTCACTAATTGCTGATGTAGCCGATCTGGAGGTGGCTACAATTCTCGACAAACGCATTGTAGACATGGTCTACGAAGGGTCTGAACAAGGGCTCACTGAGTATTTTCTGATGCATCAGATGATCTATGTGAACTCTGAAAGCTCTATTGAAGAAAACAACAAAGTCTACCTGAACCTAAATCAGTCTACCGAATTGGTTGACTACGATGCGCGGGTGATTACCCCAGCAGAAGTTAAAGTTCTCGGTGAGGATGCCTTGAAAAAAGGAACTACTGAAGAAGGAGACACCTACAAGTACTTCGCTATGGAAGGTGCTGAAAAAGGATCTATCATTGAGTTCTATTACATCATGAACCGATACCCGAGACTCACTGGCATTTATCTTCCATTCCAGTCAGATTACCATGTGGTAAAAAACGAATTCGGCATTTATTCACCAGAGAATTTAATTATCGCGACCAAAAGCCTAAACGGCTACCCAGAGTTGGAAAAAGACACTGCGATTTCTGACTACAATGCACTCGAAGTGGAAATGTCTAACATTCCCGCACTTTCGGACGAGGAGTTTGCAAACATCCAGGGAAACCGAATGGGCGTGCTCTATCATCTCAAAGAAAATTACGCCACGGGCAACAGCAATGTTTACAACTACGGAGATGTAAGCCAAAGAATTTTTGAGTCTCTAAACCCAGAGATATCGAATAGACAACAACGAAAACTCGAGAAGATTCTAAAGAATGCACAGGTTGCGATTTCCCTCGGCAAACGAGACGAAATTCTGAAAATCGAGAACTACGTGAAAACAAATTTCGCCATTGTAGAAGCAGGCGCTCCTGAACTAAGCGACCTCGATTTTATTCTTGAAAACAATGTGTGCAACGAGACTGGTGCGACAATGCTACTTTACCAGCTGTATAAAATGGCAGACATTTCTCCAGAAATCGTGCTCACCTGTAGCAGATACGATGTTCGATTTTATAAGGATTTCGAATCTTACGTTTACCTCGACACTTACTTGCTCTATTTCCCAGAGATAGACGAATACCTAATTCCCTCCGGGACACTCTACCGCCTGGGACTTTTACCCTTTGGATACATCCACAACAATGGTCTTTTTATTAAGTCTGTAGAAGTGGGCGGGATGCGATCTGGCCTCGGACGTGTGAAGTTTATCCCGGCTCCTCCGGCAGATCACTCTCAACAAAACATGAAGATCGATGTGGCCTTTGCCGAGGACATGTCGAAACTTGAAATTGACTACGACCAGGAGCTAACAGGCTATTATGCATTCAACTTTCAACCTTACTTCACTTTCATGGAGTCTGAAAGCGACAAGGACGATTTGAAAGAGGGTATTGCTAAATCGATTAATGAAAACATCGAAATCAAAGAAGTGAAAACACGCAACGAAGGTGTCGATAAGCTGATGAAGAAGCCTTTCATCGTGAATTGCAGTTTTAGTTCTGCTGACTACCTCGAAAATGCCGGTGATAAAACTCTCTTTAAAATTGGCCAGCTCATTGGAGAGCAAGCGGAACTCTACCAGGATGAGGAGCGAATCAATCCGGTTGAAAACACTTACAACCACATGTATTCGCGAGAAATAACATTCACGCTGCCCGAAGGCTACGTCTGCAAAAACCTGGATGATCTCAATCTGAGCGTAACTCCATTCAAAGATGGAAATGATGGAGCCGGTTTTACTTCAACCTATTCGGTAGACGGTAATAAGGTTACAGTTACGGTTGATGAATACTACACTCAGATGGAGTTCCCAGTGGAAGAGTATCAGCCCTACCGGGAGGTAATTAATGCCGCTGCCGATTTCAATAAAATCACTCTGGTACTGGAAAAGTCATAACAACATGAAATACCTAGCATCAATTCTCACAGTCGCCACATTACTCGTGGCCTTCTCATCGTTTTCTCAAAATGACGACTCTCTTGAAGAGGTCAGGGAAAAATTCAAAGGGGTTGAGGACCCTCAAAAAATTATGAACATTGCCAATAGCCTCAACGTGGAAGGTGAAGCTTTAAACTACGCTGACTACGAAAAGGGAATGGCACAGCTTGACCTTAACAGGGTACAGGATGCTTTTCAGACGTTTAGCACAATTGTAGAGCGCGATCCAAATAATTATTTCGGCTATCTCGGTCAGGGAAGCACCTTACTAAATGTTGGACAATACGACAATTGCATTACAGTGTTGACCAGAGCCATTGAAGTAGCCGAAGCAGATTCACTGAAAGCCGTTGCAAAATTTAATAGAGCCACTTGTCACAACCGTGTTGGCAATAAGGATCTCGCTCTGGCAGACCTCGAAGAGGCTTATGCCACCGACACTAATGACGTGGGGTTTATCAACAACCTTGCAATGCACTACGGAGACATCGGACGAAATGAAGAAGCTCTTGCATTGGTAAAAAGACTCGTGGAACTAGACCCCGATTTTGAAGGTGCCTATTCAAACCTCGGATTTCAATTGTCAGAAATGGAACGCTATGAAGAGGCTGAGGATGCTTTCAAAAAAGGCCTGGAAAGACATCCCGACAGCCCTTATATTTTGAATAATTATGGGTTCGTTCTTTATAAGCTCGGGAAAAACCGACAGGCCAAAAAGAACATTAAAAAGTCGCTCAGAAAAATGGAGACCAATGCTTACGCCTATCGCAACCTCGCGATTATTGCCATTGATGAAGAAGATTTTGACGATGCCTGCGAAAACATTCAACTCGCTCTTAAATACAACTTCACAGAGCTCTACGGCCCGGAAGTGGAGAAACTAAAAGAAAAGCACTGCATAAACGATTAATCAAATCATCGCACAGAAAAAATTGAAAGCAGAAGATTTATGTCTTCTGCTTTTTCTTTTTAGCAGCTGGGAATAAAATGTTGTTCAGAATCAAACGGTAACCCGGTGAGTTGGGGTGCAAATTCAAATCAGTTGGTGGGTCACCAACCCGGTGAGTGTAATCTTCCGGATCGTGGCCTCCGTAAAAAGTCCAGTGACCTTTACCCATGTTCCCGTGGATGTACTTTGCAACTCCGATGCTCTTGGTTTCGCCCATCACAAGCACATCAGGCTTCAGATACTCTGTGTGAAAAGATGTGGTTTGCCCCATGAACCCGGGAATCACCTGTTCGTGCGATTGAGTGAGGAGCGTTGGCACGATGTCCCATTTGGCGGAATACTCGAACAAGGTGAAAAAGTCATTGATCTGCCCGAGCTTGCTGTGAGCTCTTGTGGCATCGATCGATGAGAACTCATAGACCATTGGATCCTTTTCCAATTGGAAGTCTGTGAATGCAAAAGTCCTGTCGAATTCCAGAGCGGACTGAGCATTTGGCGCCATCGGATCTCCGTCAAACATGCTTTCGCAAATGTCTGTGTTTTGAGCAGCCAGCGCAATGTCGAACGAATCCGTACCTGAACACATCGTGAAAAGGAAACCGCCACCGAGTACAAAGTTTTTTATCTCCTTCGCCACAGCGCCCTTCATTTCCGAAACCTTGTTGTAGCCGAGCTGAGCGGCCATTGCCTCTTGTTGGCGCACTTCTTCCTGATACCAGGCGGCATTTCTAAAGCTTCGATAAAATCGGCCGTACTGTCCAGTAAAATCCTCGTGGTGCAAATGCAGCCAGTCGTATTTCGGCAATTCCATCCCAAGCACATCGGGATCGTAAACCATGTCGTAGGGAATTTCTGCGTACGTCAAAACCAACGTCACGGCATCGTCCCACGGCAGGGCGCTTTTGGGCGTGTAAACTGCAATTTTGGGCGCCACTTCCAGCTTAACCTTTTCCATGTTTACTTCCGGATCGGCAATTTGGGCGTAGATGCTCTGTGCCTGCACATCGGCAATCACCTGGTAGGAAACACCACGAATGGTGCATTCTTCAGAAATATCTCCGTAGTTGTCGATCAGGAAACTCCCTCCACGATAGTTGAGCAACCACTCTACTTCAATTTCATTTTGCAAAACCCAGTAGGCAATTCCATAAGCTTTTAGGTGATTGGACTGATCATCGTCCATTGGAATGAGAATCTTCGACCCTTGCATTGAAAAAGTGATTAGTGCAAAGAGCAAAAGAGTAAGGATCCGTTTCATCATATTTCGTGTACTTTCTTTCAGTTCAACTCCCAGAGGATACAAATATTACCCGAACGAGCAAATTTGCCCGAAGTTACGAATGCAAAAAATCATAACAGCCTACTCCTTCCGGTCGTCTCGTTTTTGAGATGGAGGTTGAAAGTTAGCGCTAATTCATCAATTGAAAAAGCAAAAAGAGTAAAGCTAAAAGAGATGTTTAGAATGGAACATCGTCATTAGAAAAGTTGCCTCCCGAATTGCCAAAGTCATCGTCATCATCGTCATTCATACTTGAGCTCACAGTAATGGTAGTCGGCTCGCCTTCACCCTGATCAAATTCATTGCTGGGTTTCATTGCAGAACCGTATCCGTCACTGTTATCGAAAGAAGCGTTCAGGTCAGTAAATTTCGCCAGATGGCCAATGAACCTGAGCTGCACATCTTGAACCGCACCATTTCTGTGTTTGGCTACGATCAACTCTCCCACACCCTGAGTTGGCGTTCCGTGGATGGGGTGTTCGGTGAAGCCGTAATATTCCGGACGATAAATGAAGCTCACGATATCGGCATCCTGCTCAATCGCACCAGATTCACGCAAGTCGGAAAGCGTTGGTCGTTTGTCACCACCGCGGTTTTCAACATTTCGCGAAAGCTGAGAAAGCGCGATAATCGGAATGTTCAACTCCTTGGCAATCCCCTTGATCGAGCGAGAAATCTGGCTGATTTCCTGCTCGCGGTTCCCACCTTTATTGTCTCCCCCACCGGTCATCAACTGAAGGTAATCGATAATCACCATGTCGATACCGTGCTGTGCTTTTAGTCTTCGGCATTTTGCACGAAGCTCAAAAACAGAAAGCCCCGGAGTGTCATCGATAAAAATCGGAGCTTCGGTGAGTTTACCAATTCGCTGGTGAAGCTGCTGGTACTCGTAATCTTCGAGCGATCCTTTTCTGAGCTTTTCTGCTGAAATCTCTGTCTCGCTGGCAATCAAACGCTGAACAAGCTGAACCGAAGACATCTCCAGTGAAAACAAAGCCACAGGTACGTTGTGATCCACAGCCATATTTCTCGCCATAGAGAGAACGAAGGCCGTTTTACCCATGGCAGGACGCGCGGCAATCACGATCATATCGGAGCGCTGCCAACCGGAAGTGAGTCTGTCGAGATCTTTAAATCCTGATGGAATTCCAGAAACGCCATCAGTGTTTTTTCTGGCCGCTTCAATCTGGTCGATCGCCTCTTTCATCACGTTGTTCATGCGGTCGTAATTCTTGCGAATATTTCCTTCCGCTACATGAAAAAGGTTGTTTTCTGCTCGATCAAGCAAATCGAAAACATCGGTCGTTTCTTCGAAAGCTTCCTTGATCACATCACCGGAAATGCGAATCAACTCGCGCTGAATGTATTTTTGGGCTATGATACGAGCGTGAAACTCGATGTTGGCAGTCGAAGCCACCTTATTGGTGAGCTGCGAAATGTAGTAAGGTCCACCGACAAAATCGAGATCTCCGGCCGACTTCAATGCGTTGGTCACGGTGAGGATATCGATCGGGTCACCGGTCTGAAAGAGTTTCTGAATGCACGCGTAAATCTTCTTGTGAGCTTCTTTGTAAAAGCTCTCCTCGTGAAGGATGTCAATGGCCTGATTGACTGCTCCCATCTCGAGCATCATTGCACCGAGAACAGCCTGCTCGAGATCAACGGCTTGCGGCTGTAACTTACCGTGTTCCATTGTATTATCCGACAACAGATTTCTCACCGCCTGGGTGCGATTTTTGCGCGAATTATTTGATTCAGTTTCTTTCATGGGGCGTCAAAGATAGTATTCGGTAAACGCTGAGAATGGATTGAACTGTCCTTTTTAAGTCAAAAGTTTTCAATGGGAGTTATGAACAATTGTTGATAGCTCTGAAGTCGATTTTCAATCAGAGAGTTACCTCCAGAATTTGCTTTTTCTCATAACTTTTGACCATATTTAAACTATGAAAATGTCTCCTTTTAAGATAGGATTTTTCCTCCTCACTACCACTCTGTTTTGTGCATTGATATCAACAACCGGTTGTAAAAAAGAGGATACCGAAGCGCCCTCGGTAGATATCACTTTCCCGACTGGCAACCCGACTTACAATGTGCTCGACACTATCGAAGTAGCTGCCCAGGTAGAAGACAACGAAGGAATAGAATCCGTTTCATTTTCACTGACGAATTCGGGAAATGCCACAGTTGCTTCCGGCACTTTTATCTCTGCTGGCGGCAATGCCTCAGATGAATTCGTTGGTGTAATTCCTGTCACAAATATTCAGTTGTCCAGTGGAGTTTATTTTATCAATGTGGTGGCCAGTGATGGCAAAAACGAAGGAAGAGACTTCCTGGAAATTCAACTCAATGAAGTGCCGCTTGAGAGAGAAGCGGTATTAGTTTTTAGCCGATCGGCAACCTCCGATTTGCAAGTCGATACGCTGGGAGAAAACAACGAACTGGCCACAGCCACCAACTTCTCGTCAGACTTCACTTTTGGAGCAGCAAACTCACACAGCCAAACAGTTTTGATCACCGGAGAACAGTTTGACGGAGCCTCAGTTCTGAACTTTCCCGACTTCGAGCTGATCTCTCAAGCTCCTTCGCTGAACGAGTCGAGCGAACCGTTCTACAACGACCTCTACTTATCTTCTTTTGACAACGATTTTTACGTAACCTCTCGAGACGATAGGATTAGAAGCTACAACGGAGTCGGCAATCAGCAACTGATCATCCAAACGCAAAACAATTTTCGGCCATTTGAAATTGCAGCCAACGAGGATCACATTTTCGTTGAAGAAGTGCAAATCGGAAACGGCAACAGAAGACTCTCGATTTACAATCGCTCGAGTGGAACTTTCTTTCAATCTGCACCCACCCAATTTGATTTTGTAGACATTGAAACGGTTGACTCAGATCGAACTCTCTTAGCTGCAAACGACCAGGACGGAAACGGCCGCGTGATCTTCTACATTTTCAATGGAAACTATTTTGACGAAATCAACTCAACTCTGCCCGATGGAGCTATCCACGATCTTTGCAAGGTTGATGACAACAACTTTTTGATCGCCCACGATGACGGTATTTTCCGCTACTCACTCGTCAACAACAACATCTACAACGTGAGTCCTGGAATAGCTGCAGAACACCTCGCCTACGACCGGGCAACTGGCGCCATCTTCGCATCTGAAGGAAACGAGTTCCACGCCATTAGCTACCAAACCGGCAGCACAGTCGCGACATACTCCGTGGACAATCCAATTGAGGGAATTGATGTGATGTACAATAAATAGAAAAAGCCCGTCCTCTTTCGAAAACGGGCTTTGAGTTTTTCCTTTAATTCTCTTTAATTATGGAGATTGATAATAATCTTCAATCATCGCTCTTTTTCAACCTAAACGTAACAGGTAAGGTAGTACTGGTTGGTACTGGTTTTGAATCCATTGTGCTAGGTTCAAACCTTTTCTCTAACGACTTAAGCGCCTTTATGACCGCCTTGTTAAATATTCTGTTTGACGATTTAACAATTTCTATTTCTTCTATTTCACCAGATTCTGAAATTGTGAATTTAACGTGGACGTCACCTTCGATTCCCTTCTTAGTGGCTTTCTTTGGATACTCCAAACTTTGCATTAAATCACTCAGAAATCCACTGTAGCCTCCTTCATAGACAGGCAGAGTATTAATGTGCAGCTTCCCATCTGGAGTGTACACCGAATCCACTGCTCCAGTGAACCTTTCATTCTGAGCATGAGTCAACAATGCACACGAACTCATGAAAAACATTAACAATACTACTCTCATCATGAAGTGATTATAAGTCACGTAATCAATTAAACAACCTCAAAGAATCAGACTGTTTAAAGCTGAAATGCTTCTTTCACTTTGTCAACGTAGTCGAGTTTTTCCCAGGTGAAAGTTTCCACCTCTTTTTCTACTACAGTTCCGTCAGGCGATGTGAAAGCTACTCGTTTTTTCTCAGGAGTTCTTCCCATGTGTCCGTAAGCGGCTGCCTCTTCATAAATCGGAGAGCGGAGATTCAATCTCTTCTCGATGGCGTAAGGGCGCATGTCAAAAACTTCCATCACCTTTTTGGCGATTTCTCCATCGTTCATGTCCACCTTGGAAGTTCCGTAAGTGTTTACGTAAAGCCCCATTGGCTCCACCACTCCGATGGCGTAAGAAACCTGAACGAGCACTTCGTCACAAACTCCGGCAGCTACAAGGTTTTTGGCGATGTGGCGAGTGGCATAAGCTGCACTTCTATCAACTTTCGAAGGATCTTTTCCGCTGAAAGCTCCACCTCCATGGGCGCCTTTTCCACCGTAAGTGTCCACGATGATTTTTCTTCCTGTAAGGCCGGTGTCTCCGTGAGGACCACCAATCACAAACTTCCCGGTCGGGTTGATGTGATATTTGATTTCTCCGGTAAACAACTTCGCCACGCGGTCGGAAACTTTCGCCTTCACGCGGGGAATCAAAATCTCAACCATGTCCTTGCGGATCTTGTCGAGCATTTTTTCGTCAGAGTCGAACTCATCGTGCTGGGTGCTGATCACAATCGAGTCGATGCGCAGCGGTTCGTTGTTGTCTGAATATTCGATGGTCACCTGCGATTTTGAATCTGGTCGCAGGTAAGTAATGTCTTTGTTTTCTCTTCTCAGTGCTGCCAGTTCTTGCAACAAAAGGTGAGCAACGGCTAGTCCGATGGGCATGTAGTTGTCGGTTTCGCGGCAAGCGTAGCCAAACATCATTCCCTGGTCTCCGGCTCCCTGCTCTTCAGGGCTTTCGCGATCAACACCGCGGTTGATATCGTCACTTTGCTCATGGATGGCGCTCAGTACTCCGCAGGAGCTGGCGTCAAACATGTAGGCGCTCTTGTTGTAGCCAATGCGTTCGATGACTCCGCGGGCGATTTTCTGCACATCGAGGTAAGTGTTCGATTTCACTTCTCCCGCAAGCACCACCTGTCCGGTAGTTACCAGCGTTTCGCACGCTACTTTAGAGTTTTCATCAAAGGCCAAAAAATTGTCGATCAACGCATCGGAGATCTGGTCAGCCACCTTGTCGGGATGTCCTTCAGAAACGGACTCTGAGGTAAACAAATACGGCATTTTTTTATACGTTTTAAAAGATTAAAAAAAGATGGCCAAGCCGCAATGAAGCGCTTTTTTAGCATTTTTTTCGGTGGTTGCAATAGGCCAAATCCTTCCACGCATAGCGTGCAAATGTAAAATTTTCAGTTGGATTTAAATACGAGGTCAAAACTTGTCAATTCGAAGCTTCAACACCGGCAATTTCTACTGTCCGAGAAATCAATTCCAAAAAGGTGGCAAGGGAACAATTGCCCGGTGCACCTGTTCTATAGACAGAATCAAAAACAAAATCAAAATGGGTATTAAAGAAAAAGCAAAAGAAGTAGTTGATAGAACAGATGATTTTATAGCCGAAAAAGGACTTGGAAGCAGCTATCTGGAAAAAGCCAGAACAGCTCAGCGCAATTTAAATTTTGCGGCAGCGGCAGCAAGTGTTGTTGTAATTGCCGGAGTGGCAATTTGGTTGGTAGCAAGGAAATAATCCTTGTTGCTAACAGCTATTATCAAATTCATTCATCGGCTTCAGAGCCTCACCTATCATTTCACAACAAACCTCTTCAATCGGGAATCATCTCCATTGCCTAGTTTTGAAATGTAAACTCCACTGGAAAGATCGGAAACGTCAATTCTATTTGGATATGAATTAATAGTTCCGATTTTCACTATTTCACCAAAAGAATTGAATATCACAAATTTGGTGTCCTTATAAATGTGTAGAGGAGCTGAGATATTGAGTATTTCAGTTGTAGGGTTAGGAAAAATATTGACTTCCGGATCAATTGGGCAAATGGTGGTTACTGCAACAATAAAATCACAAGGCGTTTCGGGATCGACCGTGTAGGCAAATCCCGTGTTATCCGAATAACAGCGGAATGGACCACCTTCATTCACATCTGTCACACAATAAGGTGTTGGAAACATATAAGTTTGCGATCCAAGTTTTGCTATAATTTCATCCCCTAAAAACTGATTGTTCTCAGCTGAATGGATGTAAAGCTTCTTGAGCATTTCACCATCGATCTCGACCATTTCAACGCTGTCCACTACGACCTGATCGGCTTCACAAAGATCCTCTCCAGGTAAACTCCAAATGTCCCCAGCTTCAGCCGTAAAATCGTAAAGGGTATAAAACTCGCCTTCGTGGTAGAAATAAACAACACTATCTTCCTCGTAGGTGAATTCCAGTCCGGTGACTCCCGAAGAGTATTCTTCATTGACAAAGTCGTAGGTGTTACTTTCCCTTTGAAGCTTGTCGCAGCTAATGCCATTGATCAAGGTGTCACCAACTCGTTCGATTTTAACGTAGCCCTCGACAGCAAAGCCATTGGTAAAGTTGTAGTGCCACGTGGCTCCTTCTGGCGCCCAGGTTTGGGCGGTTGTGAATAAAGATGCTGAGATAAAAATGAATAGTAATACATGTTTCATAATGTCAGTGTTTTGGGGTCTAATGTTGAACAAGGAGCCTTTGAGTTGAGTTTCCAATTGCACTTTTCAGCTTCAAAAAGTAAACTCCGTTCGGAATGTCGCTGACGTAAATCTCGAATTCCTTGCTTGATGAATTCAACAATTTCTCTTTAAGAGTCCGGCCCTGTAGATCGATGATTGAGATACTTTTTAGTACTTCTGATTGATGGTTTTCAAACTTGACTTGAATCCTTTCATTTGCAGGGTTTGGAAAAATTTGAAATTCGACTGATTCGATTTCGTCAATTCCGACCGGGACCCAATTACAATTTTCGTAGTCGATTAATTCATCTATTCGATCGGTTTCGTAGACCAGGGTTGAGGCGCTATGCCCGCAAACCAAAAATGCTCCTATATCCTGCAAGGTCGTTCCTGATGCATTGGTCAAAAATTCAGTGATTGAACCTACGCCTTCTACCCAAACAATTGGATAAGACAAATCGAAGTCCAGATTCGTCAGGTGAAAAACTTTACGTTCTGATCCATCTAAAAAATTCTCCATCAAGACACTATCCACTCGAAGACTGAAAGTTTCCTGATCCCAGAACTGGCCTGACGACACAGACTGAATGGTATCTCCTACTTCTGCAGTCCAGTCGTAGAGAATGAACTCATCAGCTTCGTATTCTTCCCAATCGGTGTTTTTCAAATACCAAACGCCAGCTTCTTCTCTTACCAGAAAATTCAAATCATCTTCATCCTCTGAGTAAGGTTGCGGATGTTCTCTCCAAACTTCACCGTCCAATTCAATCTCTCCTCCCCAGACATGCTGAACAGGAGTATGAATGACCTTTCCAAAACCTGAGACACTTGTTAGGGAATAGGTGTAGACCGATCCTTCGGGCGGCAATTGCCAAATTTGTTGAGAGAATCCAAATGAAACAGCAAAGACAAACAATAGAGAAATAGTCAGTTCTTTCATAAATTTTGATCTTAGTTAAGAAAGGTAAGTTAACTAACTTACAAGACATCACTCCATTCCCCTACTCAACACGTCTCTAATTCTGAGCACACTTCTAAAATCCATGATTATTTTACAGTCATTCACTTTCACATTCATTTATTATTACATTTGTTTCGAAACTTATCAAGAAAGACGGAGGGACTAGGCCCTGTGATGTCTTAGCAACCCGGAAAAGCCGGGTGCTAATTCCTAACCCAATCCAACACGGCTTGGGAAAGATGAGGTAAGCGACTCAAACTGTCCTTTTACACATCCCCCGCAATTTCCTGATAAGTTCATTTTTTGAAAACCGGCTGCGGCCAAATTTTTATCAGGAATGAACCAATCCCTTCGCGAAGCTGCTGAAAAGCGCATTTTGATTCTGGACGGTGCAATGGGCACGATGATCCAGCGACATAAACTCACGGAAGAAGACTTTCGGGGCACTCAATTCGCCAATCACCACATGCCGCTCAAAGGCAACAATGATTTGCTTTCCATCACTCAGCCGGAGATCATCCGACAGATTCACAAGGATTATGCTGCTGCTGGAGCCGACATTTTAGAAACAAACACCTTTAGTAGCACGAGCATCGCACAAGCCGATTACGGACTCGAAGATCAGGTGTATCAACTCAACTTTCAGTCAGCCAAAATTGCAAAAGAAGTCGCTGAGGAATTCACAGCAAAAAATCCTGGAAAGCCTAGATTTGTGGCTGGTTCGATCGGCCCGACCAACAAAACCGCATCCCTTTCGCCCGATGTCAACAATCCCGGCTTCCGAGCCATTTCTTACGACCAACTCGTAGAAGCCTACGAGGAACAAACCCGAGGTTTAATCGATGGCGGAGCCGACATTCTTTTAGTGGAAACCGTCTTCGATACCTTGAATGCAAAGGCTGCGCTTTTCGCCATCCAACAGGTTTTTGACAAAAACGGAGTTGAGCTACCAATAATGGTTTCGGGAACCATCACTGATGCTTCCGGCCGAACCCTCTCAGGACAAACAGCTCAAGCTTTCTTGATTTCGCTCAGCCACGTTCCGCTCTTTAGCATCGGTCTCAACTGCGCCCTGGGAGCCGAACAACTAACACCTTACCTATACACATTGGCTACGGAAGCACCATTCTTCATCAGCGCGCACCCCAATGCAGGATTGCCTAATGAAATGGGTGAGTACGATCAGTCACCAGGAGAAATGGCCGAACAAATCAAAGGATACCTCGATCGAAATCTCGTGAACATAATTGGCGGATGCTGCGGAACCACTCCCGAACACATTGCAGAAATTGCACAAACAGCTGCTCAGTTCTCTCCTCGAAAGCTGCATCACACAACTGAAACTACAGCCTAACATAACCTGCAAATGACCTACACTACAGAACAGGCAACACTCAAACTGTCAGGGCTCGAACCGCTGATCGTCACTCCTGAATCCAATTTTATCAATATTGGAGAGCGCACCAATGTGACTGGTTCCCGAAGATTTTTGAGATTGATCCAGGAGGATAATTTTGACGAGGCTTTGGAAGTGGCCCGCGAACAAGTGGAAGGCGGAGCCCAAATCATCGATGTCAACATGGATGAAGGTATGATCGATGGAAAAGCAGCCATGGTGAAGTTCCTCAATCTGATGGCGGCAGAACCAGACATTGCCAGAGTGCCGGTGATGATCGATTCCTCTAAATGGGAAATCATTGTGGCTGGACTAAAAACCGTACAGGGAAAGTCGGTAGTAAACTCGATCAGCCTCAAGGAAGGTGAAGAAAAATTTATTCAGCAAGCGAAAACAGTTCTTCGCTACGGTGCAGCTGTTGTCGTTATGGCATTTGACGAAAATGGACAGGCAGATTCACTCGAACGCAGAATCGAAATCTGCGAACGCAGTTACAAGGTGCTCACTGAGAAGGTCGGGTTTCCGGCCTCTGACATCATTTTCGATCCGAACATTTTCCCTGTAGGAACAGGCATGGACGAGCATCGAAAAAATGCAATCGACTTTATTGAAGCCACGCGTTGGATTCGGAAAAATCTGCCAGGAGCTCACGTTTCAGGAGGAGTCAGCAACATCTCGTTTTCCTTTCGCGGCAACACTCCCGTGAGAGAAGCGATGCACGCTGCTTTTCTCTATCACGCCATCAAGGCAGGAATGGACATGGGGATTGTGAATCCAACCTTACTGGAGGTTTACGATGAAATCCCAAAAGACCTTCTAGAGCATGTTGAGGATGTGCTTTTCGACAGAAGGGAAGATGCCACAGAGCGCTTGCTCGAATTCGCAGAAATGGTAAAAGGCGGTGAGAAGAAAAAAGAAAAAGATCTGTCGTGGCGAGAAACCACCGTTGAAAAACGCCTTGAACATGCTTTGGTGAAAGGAATCGCTGAATTCGTTGAAGAGGACACAGAAGAAGCACGACTGAAAATCAAGAGCCCGCTGAAAGTAATCGAAGGACCCTTGATGGCCGGAATGAACGTGGTCGGTGACCTTTTTGGTTCCGGGAAAATGTTTCTTCCACAAGTGGTGAAAAGTGCCAGGGTGATGAAAAAATCTGTGGCCTACCTCCTTCCCTACATGGAAGAAGAAAAAGACGAAGCTTCACGAAAAGCCGGAAAAGTACTACTGGCCACTGTAAAAGGTGATGTCCACGACATTGGGAAAAATATTGTTTCGGTAGTTCTCGCCTGCAACAACTACGATGTCATCGACCTGGGCGTGATGGTACCGGCAGAAAAAATTCTGGAAACAGCTCAGAAAGAAAAAGTGGACCTGATCGGCCTCAGCGGGTTAATCACGCCTTCACTGGATGAAATGATTCACGTTGCCGAAGAGATGGAGCGCAGAAAAATGGACGTTCCGCTGCTAATTGGCGGTGCCACCACTTCTCGTGTTCACACTGCCGTGAAAATCGACCAAAAGTATTCCGGACCTGTGGTTCACGTCAACGATGCCTCAAGAGCCGTAACCGTTGCAGATAAACTGCGCCATGCTCACAGTCGCGGGGATTTTAGTGCCGAAATCGACAAAGAATACAAAAAGGTAAGAACCAACTACGAGAATAAATCGAACACGAAGAAATACCTGAGCCTTCAGGATGCTCGCGATAACAAGCCTAAACTGGACTTTTCGGAGAAAACCATTGTCGAGCCGAAAAAAATCGGTGTTACAAACCTGAATGATTTCCCAATTTCGGAGCTGGTGCGATACATCGACTGGACTCCATTTTTCAGAACCTGGGAACTGGCAGGTAAATTCCCACAAATTCTTGAAGATGAAGTTGTAGGCGAACAGGCGACACAGGTTTACGAAGACGCTCAAAAGCTGCTCACCGAAATCCTCGAAAAAAATCTTTTGAAAGCCAATGGCGTGGTGGGGCTTTTCCCCTGCAATGCCGAAGAAGACGACATTTTGGTGGATACTAAAGCTGGTCAGGAAAAGCTGATTACTCTGCGGCAACAGACTTCTAAGTCGGCTAAGGCAAGCAACATAGCTCTGGCTGATTTCATCGCCCCAGCAGACTACGGAATCCAGGACTACATTGGTTGCTTTGCAGTCACCACCGGAATCGGTCTTGACAAGCTCGTAAAGAAATTCGAAGCCGACCACGATGATTACAACTCCATCATGGCCAAAGCTCTGGCTGATCGACTTGCCGAGGCTTTTGCAGAGTTTCTTCACGAAAAGGTCCGAAAAGAAATTTGGGGCTACCAACCGGATGAAAAACTCACGAATGAGGAACTGATTACTGAAAGATACAAAGGAATTCGCCCGGCACCGGGTTATCCTGCTTGTCCCGATCACCTCGAGAAAAAGACACTCTGGAAACTTCTCGATGCCGAAAAGAGTACCGGCATCACACTCACCGAAAGTCTGGCAATGTCTCCGGCTGCGTCAGTTTCCGGCTATTACTTTGCCCATCCCGAAGCGAAATATTTTGGCCTCGGAAAAATTACAAAAGATCAAATTGAAGATTACGCAGTGCGAAGAGGCATTTCTGTTGAAGATGCAGAAAAATGGCTGAGGCCAAATCTCGCGTACTGATCACAACGATAAAATTATTTGAATGAAAGTCACAGACCACATCAAAAACGCAAAGTCTACACTTTTTTCAGTGGAACTTCTACCTCCACTCAAAGGACAAAACATAAATTCCATTTTCGATACCATGGACGAGCTCATGGTGTTTGATCCGGCCTTTGTCGATGTGACTTACCATCGCGAAGAATACGTTTACAAGGACAGAGGAAATGGTCTGCTCGAAAGAAAAACCGTTCGAAAGAGACCTGGAACCGTAGGGATTTGTGCTGCGCTTATGAACCGCTATAAAATAGACACGGTTCCTCACATCATCTGTGGTGGGTTTAATAAAGAAGAAACCGAAAACGCCCTCATCGATCTGGACTTTCTCGGAGTTGACAACGTGCTGGTTTTGCGCGGAGATCCAATCAAGTCCGAAGGGCGTTTCAAACCCGAAAAAGACGGCCACAGTTTTGCAATCGACCTGCTAAGGCAAGTGGACGAGCTGAACAAGGGTAAATATTTAGACCCTGATCTGGAAAACCCAAACTCTACCGACTTTTGCATCGGTGTAGCCGGCTATCCCGAAAAGCACTACGAAGCTCCCAACATGAAGTCCGACCTTCGCTATCTCAAGCAAAAAGCCGATGCCGGTGCAGAATACATCGTCACGCAGATGTTTTTCGATAATCAAAAATACTTCGAGTTCGTAGATCACTGTCGCGATGCTGGAATCAACATCCCGATTATTCCCGGATTGAAGCCGATCACAACCAAAAAACATCTGAGTATTCTTCCGCATTATTTCTACACCAACCTCCCTGACGAGCTGGTGGATAATGTTGAAAAAGCGAAAGACAATAACGAGGTTAGAGAAATTGGCACCGATTGGTGTATTCGACAATCCAGGGAGCTAAAAGAGGCAGGAGTGCCTGTACTCCACTACTACTCAATGGGACGATCAAAAACGATTTCGGAAATTGCAAAAGCTGTTTTCTAATCAACCGGAATAGGCCTTCTTTGAAAAAGAAATGAAAGATCATCAATTCTTTCAGTCTCTTGATAGAGCGATTTTACCTGATCAAAATCGTCAGGTGCCACCATGGATTTGTCAATTGAGAAATGAATAGAGATTAAAAACTTTCCAGTATCAAGCTCTGTAACTTCCGTTGAAATCGAGCCAAAGGAATTCTCGAATAAACTTTCGAACTCACTGATGTTGGTCCATTCAAATCCTTCGGGGAGCTCCACCATTACATTAAAAATATCGTCATACTGAAAGTCTGGGTAATAAGGATCTATCCTGTCTTTGATCTCAAATATTTCGGGGAAAATGATCAGGTTAGTCCAGCCGTCAAACGGTACTTCCACAATTCCATTTCGATTTCCAGCAATCGGACTCGCAGCCTCATCCAAAACTCGATTGAAGTTCAATTCGAAACTGCTTTTGTAGGGGTAAACTCTTTGAAAGTTTGTGAGTTTCGCTTCTAAACCGTCACGGCCTTCAGCACTCTCAAAAAGATCCGTGTAGTAGTTATCGTGAATCCATTTGTCTTCATCTCCATAGCGCAGGTAATTCCGCAAAACAGTAGACATTTGACCCGAAAGCCTGATATCCGTGTTAAATCGTGTACTTGAAAAGCTAGAATCAAAACTTACCTTCATATTCGTCATCCGCATGTTCTCGTACTTATTGTAGTAAAAGAGCGTGTCGATGTTAAAGTCGCAATCATAACGAGACCACAAGTCAAATGGATTTACGTTCATGGCCGTGGATCCTTCCAGGTAAAAAGGGTATTCGCTCACTTCCAATCCACCTCTATTGCTTTTGGGCCAAAGCAAAAAAGTGCCGCCCTTTCCATAAATTTCGAACATCAAATCGTTGTTCATTGCACGAGGCAGGTATTTTTCAGAGAATCGGAAATAACGAGAGTCGTCAAGAAGAACAATCCTGAAAGGTACTTCCATGCGCATTAAGATCTTTGCATAAAGGTGGAATCTACTGATGTCTCTCAACTCATCTTCTGCTACGTGAAGTCCAATATTCTCCAGCGACATATCTTCCAAATCATAATATTCCTCGTCAGCCAGGTACTCGAATGAATCATTTATCTCCTGATGAATGAGCATCGCTTTTACTGCAGGATCTGATATTTTATTCCTGGACGATACTTCCTCGATAAAGTCATCAATCATCTGATTTTGACGGTCAAGCAAGATCCTTTTTTTACTAATGCGATAGAACATTGGCAGTTTGTAAAACCGTCTTTGAAGCACTTCTCGCCAATAAGGCAAGTAACGATATCCACCTCCGCGATAAAAGTCCTTGAAAATCTCTCCGTTAGTATTGAAACGAACTCCGATCCAGTCAATATCTTTGTATGGTCGGCCATTAAATGCATATAGATTCTCCGCAAGAGCTTCCCTGCTCCATCGATAAACATTTTTTGATCCATCTTTAAACGAAGTGTCCGGTTCAACACCAGATAGCTCAAGTCTGCGAATGTCTTCATGTGAAAGCTCAAAATAAAATTCTTTCTTAGGGTTTTCGTCACCAAGAAAAACTCGAAATGAACTGAACGCGATCCAGTTTTCCTCATATGGCACTTCGTATTTGTAATGAACTTGAAGAATGTCTCCAGGCGTCAGATCCAATAGCTTAAAGTCATATGTAAAGTTCGGTTCATCCCGATTGAATATACGCAAGGAATCATCTTCGAAAACTGCTGTCTTCAAAACTCTTTCGGTGTTTCCATAGCCTGTCAATTTTCTGGCCTGAAAACGAATAATGCGCACATTAAAATATTGAGCTGGGAGTGGAGTATCTAATTCTTCAAGACTTCTAGCATCTGCAAATGGATCTGTAGAAACAGGGATAGGAAGCTTCAAATTGCCATCTTGCAATTGTTCACTGCTTACCCTAAAGCACATTTTACGCTCAACGAAAAGTCTTATAAACCTTTCCTTTTTCCATTTAAAGTCATACGAAAGTGAATCGTATAGAAAAGTACCAGGCAACAACTTATCTTGAATTACAGGCACTGGAGTGCTGCTCCAGTCATCGGGCGTTTTCAAAAAATCCTGATACTGACCAACTGCAAATTCTGCAATCAATAGAAATAGTGTTGCTATAAAAGCAATTCGCACAAGGGGGTGTATTTATTTTTTCCTAAAGAAAAGTCTTAGAGGAACACCCTTAAAGTTAAAGTTTTTTCTTAATTGATTTTCTAAGAACCTCTTGTATGGGGCTTTCACATACTGAGGTAAGTTGCAAAAAAAGGCAAAAACAGGAGCCGAAGATGGCAGCTGCGTCACATACTTGATTCGAATATACTTCCCCTTTATTGCAGGAGGAGGGTTGTGATTAATGGCTTCCAACATAATCTCGTTTAGCTTCGAAGTTGGAATGCGCGTCTTTCTGGCCTCATAAACCTCCAGGGCTGTCTCTAGCGCCTTGTGAATTCTTTGCTTCGTGACATTAGATGTGAAAACAAGTGGAATGTCAGTATATGGCTCAAACTTCTTTAGAATGGTCTTTTCAATAGCCCCATAAGTTGAGTCGTCTTTATCAACCTTATCCCACTTATTGACCAACACAACAACTCCCTTATTTCGCTGGTGGATATAGTAAAATATACTCAGGTCCTGCTTCTGAACGCCTTCTTCTGCGTCAATAAGCAGCAAGCACACATCACTTTGGTCAATTGCCTTAATAGTTCGGACTGTCGAGTAATACTCAAGATTCTCGTGGACCTTACTCTTCTTCCTTAAACCGGCTGTGTCTGTAATAATGAAGTCAAACCCGAAGGCAGAGTAGCGACTATTGACACTATCCCTTGTGGTCCCAGCAATATCTGTCACTATTGCTCTGTCCTCTCCAATAAGGTTGTTGATCAATGATGACTTACCAACATTCGGACGACCAACTACTGCTAATTTAGGAAGATCTTCGTCATCCTTCACAGGTTCTACTGGTAACTGATTGACAATAGCATCAAGCAAATCTCCAGTTCCATAGCCATTATTGGCACTTATAGAATAAATTTCAGAATCAATTCCCAAGGAATAGAATTCAACCGATTGAAACTCTTTATCTCCAGTATCTACTTTATTGGAAACGAGTAGTACAGGCTTCTCTGAACGTCTGAGCATTTTTGCAATCTGTTCATCGTCCTCCGTAATTCCCGTTAAAGAATCCACAACGAAGAGAATTAAATCTGACTCCTGAACTGAAATTTCAACTTGTGCTCTGATAGCATCATCGAATGCCTCGGTAGAATATTTTAGGTAACCTCCCGTATCAATAATATTGAACTCGCGATCTCCCCAATGAACAGATCCATATTTCCTGTCACGGGTCACACCACTTGTGGGGTCGACTATCGCTGCATTTGATTCAGTAAGTCGATTAAAGAGAGTGGACTTACCCACATTGGGCCTTCCTACTATTGAAACAAGCTTTGACATAACAGTTAAATATATCTTAAAACAGGTATATACCAACAAAAAAAGCCCCTATTTGGGGCTTTTAAAAAAGTGGCAACGACATACTCTCCCAGGTTTAACCTAGTACCATCTGCGCTGGTGGGCTTAACT
>NZ_JBEGHD010000012.1:0-139452 GCF_049334165.1 Halocola ammonii | reverse complement strand
TCGTTTTGGTCAGCCGGAGTTGTAATCGTTGGGGCAATGTCGTCAATCAAAGTGATCTCAAAACTCGTCTGAGCAGAGTTTCCGGCATCGTCTGTCGCAGTGAGGGTTATGGTCTGCGTGGTCAGGTGTCCGCTGTAAACCACTCCAACAGCCGGGGTTTGAGTCACCTCAACATCACCATCGCAATTGTCTGTAGGAGTCAACAAACCAGTGTAGTCGGGGATGGAAAAATTACAATCTCCATCGAGAAATTCATTTATGTCTGGGACTGAAGAAATCACAGGATCGGTATCATCAACCAAAGTAATTTCAAAGTCGACCGAAGCAGTATTCCCTGCGTTATCTTCGGCTGTGAGTGTAATGGTTTGCGTTGTTCCATGCCCACTGAAAACATCTCCAACCGCTGGGGTTTGAGTCACCTCCACTGACGAATCACAATTGTCTGTCGGAGAAATCTCAGCGGTGTAGTCAGGGATAACAAAATCACAATCTCCATCCAGGGATACGTTTCGGTCTGAAGGGTTTTCAGAGATGACCGGGTCGATGTTATCAACGAGGGTAATTTCAAAGCTACAGGAAGTGGAGTTGCCGGCATCGTCTTCGGCAGTGAGCGTGATGAGCTGTGTTGTCCCTTCTCCATTGATTACGTCATTCACGGCAGGGCTTTGGGTCACTTCTACAGAAGAGTCACAATTATCGCTAGTGGTTGCCAGACCCGTATAATCTGGAATTACAAAATTGCAAGCTGCATCTGTAGCTTCAGTAAAGTCCGAAGGACATGTGATCGCTGGAGCAATATCGTCAATGAGGGTCACAGTAAACGTGCAATCAGAAGTATTGCCGGCATCGTCTTCAGCCGTGAGGGTAATTAATTGCGTGGTACCTGCTCCGCTGATCACGGTTCCTATAGCTGGGCTTTGAGTTACTGTAACAGATGCAGCGCAGTTGTCGGAAGTAGTAGCCAACCCAGTGTAGTCGGGAATTGAAAAATCGCAATTCGAGTCAGTTGACTCGCTCAGATCTCCAAGACAACTAATAACCGGATCAATGTGGTCCTCAAGAACGACATCGAAAGTACAGCTCGTAGCGTTTCCACTTTCGTCTGTAGCTGTCATGGTTATTTCCTGAACTGTTCCATGTCCACTGAGCATTGTACCGGAAGCAGGTGACTGGTCGATAGTCACATTCGGGCAGCCATCTGCGAAACTGACCATTCCAGTGTAATCTGGAAGTGAAACATCACAAGATGAATCGAGCGACAGAGACTGATCCGAAATACAGGATATGGTTGGAGCAATTGTATCCAGCACTTCAAAGTGAATTTCACAAGTCGCCACGTTTCCATATTCGTCTTCGACCTCAAGCAGTACATCTCTTACATTTTCTGTCCACACACCTCCCGGGTTTAAAATCGTGGAGTTGTAAGAAAAGGTGCTACTGCAGTTATCAACAGGATTGAGGTCTGCAAACCAGTTTGCTGGCGTTGGAGTGAAGTCACACGAGCTGTCGACATAATAAGTTAGTGTATCGGTTGTGCAATCGAGAGTTGGAGCTATAGTATCCACCCCAGCAATGGTCACAGTGAGTGAATCTGAACGACAGCCATTGTCATCTTCAAAATAGACTTCATAATCTCCGACCATCAGGTTGGAAAGAGAGCTAAAAATTGAATCTGCTACTGTGTTATTGCTGACAGCAGGAGCTGAAACAATTGGCGAGTCAAAGACTTGCAAAGATCCTCCTCCGGTAAAATCGTATGTTCTGAACTCTGCTTCGCCATCGGTCGCATCAGGACAAGAAGCATCTGTATAACTCAGGTTATCAATCATGATTTGGTCCGGTTGCGAAACAACCACATCAACGGAAGCCTCACAGCCAGCGCCATCAACGGCACTTACTGTGTAAGTCCCTGCAGACAGATTCGAGGCATTTCCACCTTCATAATCCGTTCCTGTTGGCCAGTTGAAACTCACTGATCCAAGCGCTCCAGAAGGAGTAATTGAGATTTCTCCGTCATTAGATTCAAAGCAGGAAAGATCTGTTGAGCTAGGGTTTAGAGATAAGTTGCAACAAACTCTTGGGTCGACCTGATTGTCGGTCATTCTAAAGAGTAGAAAGTTTTCATTGTGGCTTCCGGCAAAAGATGACTCAGCAAAAGGTGAGCTCCCCATGTCACCCGAGTTCATTCCAGTTACAAAAATGTTGTCTTCTCCCGCTACTGCTATATCATATCCATAATCATTTTCATCATCTCCCAATCGCCTGATCCATTCTTCGTCTCCATCAGAGGTATTGAGCTTCGCCACAAAAACGTCTTCTTTATCTACAGGAGAATATGAGCCCAAACCAAAAAGACCGGCACTGAAAGGTGTCTTGAACCAACCTGTTACGTACAATCCACCATGCCCATCAACATCCATTGACCTTAAAACATCATCGTCATTGTCTCCGGAAGTAGAATAAACATTCTCCCACAAGTTGAGGCCGTTCGATGGGTCGAGCTTCATTACGATTATTTGATCGTTAAATGCGAAATCAGTAGAGTTGTCTGGATATACTACAATGCTACCATTAAAAGCTACAGTAAGTCCAACATAGACTCCGTTGCAATCTGCAGCAAGACCATACCCATAGCCTCCGTTTTCTTCTTGTAAAACCGACCTCGTCCACAAGTAAGAGCCTTCGCTTGAGAGTGCTGCAATGTAAAAGTCTTGAGAGTTGTCGCTGGAGTTTAATGTCATGTCACTTCTCACCTGCACTTCATTCTCAAAGAAGAACACCTGACTACCACTCCATGCACCTATAAAATAAACTCTGTCGTTGTAAGCGGCTATGCTCAATGAGGATGACCTCACATCCAGCGAGTTTTCGTAATCATCATTAGCTCCTCCAGCAATGGTAAACCATTCGTAGCCTCCTTCAAGGTTGTATTTCAAAACAAAAACATCCCTAGAGCTTAGCCCATCGGGAATGTCGTATCCATGAAAGACAGTATTTTGGTTTTTAAAAACCCCTACTACATAAACACCATTTCCATCAACAGCTATGTCCATGGCGAAATCGTCATCCTGACCGCCTTGTTGGTCTGACCAAAGCAAATTGCCACTTTCATCAAAAGATGTTACAAATAGGTTCGAGTTTCCTGCATCGACATTGAGATAGCTGAAGAGCTCACTATCGTCCTCAGCTTTGCATATCAGATTGTCTTTAAAATATCCGGTTACGTAAACATTTCCATTATGATCGACATCTACTCCTGTTGGCACTTGTTCTCCGCCTCCGGTAAAGTAGTTATACCACAAAAGTTCTCCTTCAAAAGAGTATTTCATCAGGAAGCCATCCTGACCGCCATTGTGGGGGATTATTAAGTTTCCTGAGTAAACCGGAGGCGTGCCTTCAGATTCAAAAACCAGATCGAAATCCTGGTCGTGGTGGCCGACTACATAAATGCACTGGCGTGTAGAATCGACTGCGAGAGCATTTCCGCTTTGCTTTCCTCCCTGATCGGAAACAATGCCCCAGTCAAAGGTTTGCGCATCACAGCGAAAAGCTATGAGTAGCAAGAAAATTAATGTTAGTATAGAGCAAAGGTTTCTCACTTACAGTTCGTCTACGCCTTTTCCTTAGGCAGGTTTTCCATTTATTTCGCACCAAATCTAAACTGTCAATAAGTGTTTCCCTGTGAGGAGTAGTCTGATGAAGTACAGGGATTATTCTTACTGGTAGTAGGAATCGGACTACACCTTGAGCAACATAAATGGAGGTTAGAGACAGAACTCAGAAACTCTGTCGAACGAAACATTGAGTCCATCTAAAAATTTAGGGTGTTTACCGTAAGAAATCCACCAATGATCTAATCTTAAATTTCTATCTTTGATCCACTGAAAAACAAACCTATACACCAATCTAATTGCGACTATACGAATGCACTGATCGAGCAACTGTTGGTTTCACTAATTCTTTCCGATGGAAACTGTGAACGCTCATCTCTGAATAGCCAAAAAAATGACTTCTCGCCTAAGCCTATATTCTTCATCCTATTCTCGTGTCGCTCGTTCGATCTTTTTGCTCGGAGTCTTATTAGCAATTTCCCTCTTAGGCAGAACCCAAATCGAATGTGAGGATTGCGATGAGCAGATCTGCACAGGCGCTGCTCTAAGCGAATTCATAGAGTTCGGAAATGAAGTGCAGGAACCGGTAAACATTCAGTCTTTCTCAGGAAGTATTCAGTTAGTAGGTGATGACGATGAACTTTCGGATTACATTTTTAATGGTTCTGGAGATCAAAGTATTTCGCTCGGAATTACGGATGCAAATGGCACTGCATTCGACACAACATTCAATATTTTCGGAGAATCGGCTTCTGCCAGTTTTGACTTTAATCAGGGCAATTGTACAACAATTGACTTCAACTCAACGAGCACCAGTAACGGAGAAATTGACGATTACGACTGGACTATTTTTGCTGGTAATGAAGCCGATGGCGAACCGGTCGGTACAATGAACGGCTCCAGTCCTCAGTTCGACTTTCCATCTGCCGGAGATTTCACAATAGAGCTGATAGTCACCACCGAAAATGGCTGCACGAACACCCTTGAGCAAACCATCACCGTTGGCGGTCTCGTTCCTGAAATTCAATTTACTGACGAGTTGGGTGATCAGATTTACGCTTCCTTCAATAATGTTTGTCTCATTCCCTACTGTCAGGCCGATGACGAAGCTTTTGAACTTTACATTGCAGATATCTCCAACATCATTCAGCCTGCTAACAACATCACAAGTGTAGAAGTCACTCTAAATGGAAATCCGGTAGCAGATCCATTCAACGGAATCCTGGCGCAGATGGCTGCAGGTGAAGCCGGCTATCAGTACGTTTCCATTACCGTTAGTGATGGCAACTGCGAGCAAACAAAGGATTATGAAGTTTACTTTGGCTCAGACGAGTATTATTCTACCATGGGAGCTACACCCGACCTCGATCAGGCCGGTTGCCCGGGTGAAGAATATCCACTGACACTTTCTCCTGGTGCTTCGAACCCCGATGGGGTTGACTATCAGCTAGAAGTGCTTTGCGGAACAGACATCGTAGAAAACTACACCTGGGACAATTTCACACCTCCCGACCCCTGGAATTTTGACTGGACTCCGACAACCTCATCGTGCAACTGTCCTACTGGTTTTTTAACTCTGAGAACTACAGCTCTTCATCCCTGTACCAGTACACCCGGAACCGGAACTCAGGATGTTAGAATTTCATCACCCGTAGAAGCTACTTTCAGTGCTCCGGAAGAAGTTTGTGTAAATGAATTGGTGACGCTCAACTGGCCCGGAGGAAATCAACTCAACAACATCTCCTGGTGCGACTCCGAACTTGAGTGGAGCATTGAAGATGAAAACGGAAACCCAGTGCCTGTTGACGATGGAGCTAACGAAGCCACCATGTCGCACACTTTTACAGCTCCTGGGACCTACGAGGTTTTTCTCGAAGTAGAAAACGACAACTGCAACGAAGGGGGGATTTATTCAGACATTATTTGCGTTGAACCCGACCTCTCTGGACTTACTCTGGATGTAGACTGGAATCTGCCAACCACAATTTGCGAAGGCGATGAGATCACTCCGGAGCTCACCCCATTAAACGCGGACTTGTGCTCAGCTCCCTCGATCTCCTGGACACTCTATCAAGGCGCATCATTCAGCAGTTCACAAAATGGAAACTCTCCCACTTTTGGTCCGCTCGATCCAGGTAGCTACACTCTTCAATTGACCTACTCCACAGCCTGTGGATCGCTTCAGGAAGAAATTGATTTCGATGTTGCTGGCAACCCTGAGATCACTTCGAACCTCAACGATCCGTTTAGCAATGCTTGCCCCGATGAAGAAATTTGTCTGGACGACTGGTTCTGCGTAGAGTACAATGCTCCTGCGCTTTCTTCCTTCCAAATGGAGATCTATGATGGCGATTTGGCAAACTGCGAAAACCCACCGGCAGGTCAACTTTTCGAAACGATCACAGACCAAAGTCCGAGTCCCGGTTTCGATCCGTGTGACCCAAACGGTAGTAGCTGTTCTTTTTCGTGGACTGCCCAAACAGGCCAGTTCACGTTGCGAATTGTCGCTGAAAACGACTGTGGTGAACACGTGCTCTGCATACCCATTGACATTCCTGAGCCCGACCAGCCAGACCTGGATGGCACTACAGAAATCTGCGCAGGAGAGGTCACCACGATCGAAGCGCTGCAAGGTGGAGGGTCTTTCAGTTTCACTAGCTGCCCCGGTGCTTGCCCAACAGAGGGAGCTGGCGAAGGTCAATTCGAATTGATCGGCAACCAGGTAATTTGGAACACGGACTCCAACACCGAAGCAGGAGTTTATGAAATTGAATATTCGGGAGACTGCATCATTTCTTCTCAAATTGAAATCACGGTGAACGAAGTTCCAGATTTTGAGATCGTTGCCGATCCTGTAGATTTTGTTTGCAGTGGCGAAGAAGTTGAGCTCGAAATCAACTACACCGGATCCAATACAGTCGCGAGTTGTGATTGGACAAACCTCACTTCTGGCGCCTCTATTGCAGACACCGACTGCGTGGCTTCTGCTGATCCAGAGCCAGGAGTCAATGAATTTGAAGTGGAGGTAATCGATGACAACGGCTGCTCAGCAACCAGTTCAGTGGAAGTTGAAGAACTGGTTCAGCCTTTTTCTCAAGATTGTAGTTCGCTGGAAAGCACCTACTGCGACAACGAAGGCGAAGTGATTGACATCGAAAACTTACTCACTCCCTACCCTTCTAGCGGTAGCTTGAGCTGGAGTTTGAATGGCAGCGAATTTTCCGGTTCCGACATTTTGGTCGATACGCTCAGCCAGGGAACTCAAACACTCGAATGGTCTTGGGAGCACCCCGACTTGGCGAGTTGTGTTTTCACAGGATATTGCGAGTTTGATGTGGTTCCGGCCACTACTCCAACTCTTGAGGGTGAAGCAGTTTGTGCAGGTGAAGTCTTTGAAGTTGAAGCCACGCAAACGAACGGAATTGATGGAACCTGGACCTTCGAAAATTGTCCTGGCGACTGCCCGAATGACGCCACACAAAGCGCCAATATACTCGAATGGCAGACTGAAACGACTACCGGAGCAGGAACCTATGAACTCTCTTTTGGCGGAGCTTGCCTGGTGACTCAAACTTTGGAAGTCGATGTGAATGCGCTTCCTGTTTTCGAAATCGGATCTAACCCAGGAGAGTTGCTTTGCGAAGGTGACGAAGTAACGCTCTCCATCGAAAATTTCAACGATGTGGCTAGCTGCGATTGGACGGATTTAAATTCTGGAACCAACTTGCCGGCAACAGATTGCGAGTTAACTCTCACAGAAGTATCCGATGCTCAATCAATCAGCGCGGAAGTGACCGACAGCAACGGATGTGCATCCGAGGAATCCATCGACCTCAACATTCAACTACAACCTTTCACCTTCGACCCGAGCCCGGTTGAAACTGTTTATTGCGACAACTCCGAAAATGTGATCGATCTGGAAAGCTTGCTCTCGCCAATGCCTTCTGACGGAGATTTACAATGGTTTTTAAATACTGAAGAAATTGTCTCAAACACGGTCGACATTCTTGATTTGGATCCAGACGATTACGAACTGGTTTATGAGTTCAATCACGGGACAGCTCCAAACTGCTTTTTCACCGACACACTCACTTTCAGTGTAGAAGAGTTAACGGCACCCAACCTCGTTGGAGAGAACGATTACTGCCTAGGTTCTGATGTTACTTTCGAAGCCCAAAACCTCAATGGATTCTCTGGAGGTTGGACGAACACGAGCTGCCCGGGAGGCAATTGCATCGACCCGCAGGAAAATTCATCAGAATTTAACTGGGAGTCTACAACTGCAGAGTTAGGAACTTACACTTTGGAGTTCTCCGGAGAATGTCTGGAAACTACTGATGTTGAATTTGTACTCTATTCGAATCCTGTCACGGAATGGACACCAGTAGACGAATCGCCCTGCCTCAACGAGTGTCTGGAAGTTGTTGAAGAAGAGCTTTCCAACTACGATTCTTTCAACTGGAATTTTGAGACCGACCTGGAAAGTGGATCGATTGACAACAACACACTTTGCATCGAAAACCTCATCGACCCGCAGTCGCTGGAAATCTGTCTTTGGGCTTCAATCGACCACGGAACAGGAAGCGGCACACTCACTTGTGAATCCGAAGATTGCCACGAAATTGAGCCGGTTGCTTCTCCGGGTGACTACCCTGAACTGCCTGAAACCGCTTGTCCTGAAGAGATAGTTGACCTGAACGTAAACGATGCACTTTACGACAACTGCACTTTTTGGATTGAAGAAATCGGGACCTTCGACAATTGTAGTTCGGCACTTATCGCTGATGGTTTTTACGGAACTTTCACTGATTCGCTTTTCCTAGAATACTCCGGTTGCCAGGACACTTTGACGAGTGAGATTTTCATCCCCGAGCCACCGGCCGGTGAATTTGAAGTCGACTACGACCCTTGCATTGCCGATGTCACCACTTTACTTACAAATGTCTCCGGAGATGATCTTTCTTTCGATTGGGACATCCTCGATGAAGTCGACAACAACTACGACTTTTTGCTGGACGACCCATCTTTAGAACAAGCAACGCCAAACCCGGTGCTACTCAGTCAGCTGGACTTGAACACGGACAGTACGTTCTATTTTAATGTGGAAATTTCAAATGCCTGCGAGACTTTAGTTCTCGAAGACACAGTTGAATTCATTGCTCCTCCAAACTTAGAAGTGGATGTACAGGCCGAGTCGCAGCTCGATTTCTGTTTTCCAGAATCCATTCAGTTTGAACTTTTCGAATTTGCGACCTATCACATCGACTCGGTTTACTGGGATTTTGATGACGAATACGGTAACGCCAGTCTTTCGGATACAACACTCTCAAACACGTTCTTTCCGCCTCCGATCGAGTACACAAATATCGGTGCTATCGATTCGGTTTTTGTGAATGCAACCGCCTGGAACCAGTGTGGAAGCGACACTGACACATTAATGATTGTTCTTCATCCTCCAGATGTTTTCATCGAAATGCCGCAAGAAGTCGATGGTGTTTGTCCGGGAGAAACAGTTTCAATTACACCTATTCAGGTTCAGGGTATACCCTGGAATGGCTGTGAAGTAATGAGTGAACCAAACATCGTTGGGCTGCAGTACTCTTGCATTGGAGAACTCGATGCAGTAGAAATCACTATTCCTCAAACAACTCCACCCGGGATTTACGAGTTGACGACTTCTATTTCGGGTTGTGGCTCTGATGCGGATGTCACATTCATCGAAATTTTTCCTGTTCCGGTTTCCAATTTTGAAATTGCCGATGCCAGCTGCACAGGCAAGCCTGTCGCTTTCCAAAACAACAGCCAGAATGCGACCAACTTTGAGTGGGACTTTGGCGATCCAGACTCAGGAGATGACAACTTTTCTTTCTACACTGCTCCCAATCACATTTACGACCTGCCGGGCATGTACAATGTCATTCTCTGGGCTACATCAAGTGATGGTTGCGAAGCGATGTACGAAGACTCAGTCAACATCTCCGGACCTGATGCAACAATTTTTCCAGGAAATCAATCGATTTGCAGTGGCGAAGAAATTGAACTCTTCGTTGAAGATCAGGGCAAGTTAGTCCAACTGGGCTGGGAAATCTCACACCCAAATTTTGAACCTTTGATTTTCTCTTTCCAAACTGAAATCTCTCAGGTTTTCACCAATTCTTCCGACACGCTTCAAATCTGGGAAGTGAGTGTAGAAATGCTCGATTTACAAAACTGCTACTCTCAGTCCGATGCTTTGATTTTTGTAAAACCGACACCTACTGCGTCATTTAGCTACAGCGAAATAGAAAATTGCGCTCAGGGTGCCGAAGTCACTTTTTACAACAACAGCACCGAAGGCGTTTCCACGAGTTGGGATTTTGGCGATCCGGTTTCAGGAACCGACAACTACTCAAACGAGTGGGCACCAACTCACTTCTTTTCAGGCCCAGAAAACTACGGTGTGGAGTTGCTGGTGCAAAACAGCTTCGGTTGTTCTGATTATCAATGGGAAGTGCTGCCATGCTCCGACTTCACGATTTTCATTCCAAACGCATTCACACCCGATGGAGACTTCACCAATGAGCTTTTCAAACCAGTTATCGATGGAATTGAATTTGTGAAATTTATTCGACCAACGGACTACACCTTCACCATTTTTGACCGCTGGGGAGCCGAAATTTTCGAGACACACGACCCGTCTAAAGGCTGGAATGGCAATAACAAAGAAGGAAATCATTACGTCCAACCCGGACTCTACAACTGGCAACTCATTATCGAATTTCCGTCTGGAAGGACAGAAATGATGAGCGGGGTGGTGAGTGTGGTGCGGTAAGTTTGATTTACACCAAACGTTTGTTCATGAACGCTTTTCCTGAGCCGGACTTGAGATACTTCTCGAATTGAAACGCTTTTGTTTTGTCGATGAATCGGATACTTGTCACAACTTGGACAGGAAGTCTCGTTTTGGTATAGGAGACCTCACCTTTTGAGTGTTGTGCTAGTCGAGTATTCAATTGCGAGCTACAACCAACATAATAAGTGTTGTCACTACACTTGAGGACGTAAACCTCCCAAAAGTCTATCTCCATTGATGTACGCAAGATGAGTTGTCCATTGTTGGTTTGGACTTCAAAATACGATTCTATTCCGAAGAAATTTCAAAGCCCTTCTTGCCGTATACCTTTCTGCTCAGCGAACTCTGCGCAGCACAATGTCGAAGGGCAATCAGGTAGAATGAATTTCCGGTGGACGTGTCCACCGTAGCCCTGTCGAAAACCCGGGGATCAAGAAAAAAAATGGATACAAATAAAAAAGCCCTCCTGCGCATAAAGCTTTCTGCTCCGCAAACGCTTCGCAGAACAAAGTCGGAGGGCAATCAGGTAGAATGAATTACTGGTGGACGCGTCCACCGTAGCCATGTCGAAAACCCGGGGATCAAGAAAAAAAAAATGGATACAAATAAAAAAGCCCTCCTGCGCATAAAGCTTCGGAGGGCGAAGGTGGAGCCGGAGGGGTTCGAACCCTCGTCCAAACAAGGAACAACTAAGGTTTCTACATGCTTAGTTTGCAATTAAGTTTTCGACTTTGGTATGGCTACAAACGGACCTCGCCAAAGCTTATTCCCGATTAAATTTCGCACAAGCATCAGGACCCTGCTTGTACTAGTTCCGTTTTGATCGATGCCTCATGCCAGGTGGATAGGAACAGAACCACCTTAGCGAGACAGCTTGTTCCGCCTGTTGTCAGGCTGGAATTAGGTCAGAATCCACTGAGTGGATTAGGCCGCAAGCGCGTAAGAGTTGTTGTCATTTCTGACTTGAACTTTGAGATTTGCGAGCCAAAGTACAATGCTCGGCATGCTTGCTCAGCTACTCATCTTGCTGTCAAATCCATGTCGGCCCCATATTGTAAAGAACGTTGTCTTCTTCATTACAAAAGAAGTGCCAGTTACCCTCATAAGTGAGAATCCAGCTAAATACCCGTGAAAATTGCGGGAGCATGCAAAGATAGCAGACATTATGACACAACAATAACTTTGTCGCTAGCCACCTTCAATTCGTTCGAATTCTATTGTGCCGATTCTCAGCACAACTTTTTTTCTGGGCGCTTCTTTCTTCTCATTCTCGTCATCGAGATTGAGTCGCTCACTCATTCCGTCCACGAGCTTTTTCCCAAGGTAAGTCGTTACTGACCAAAACCCGTCAACTACCTCCTCCTCCATTTCTGTAGAAGCCTCCTGACCACTATCAGCACTAGCCGATTGAGCTTGACCACAAAAGGAAACTGAAAGCGTAATAACTACAACTAGAAGTATTTTTTTGACCATGGTTTTAAAGGCTCGGCAAAAGTATGACGCCCACCAATCAGGAAAGTTACTAATATTGTGTAAACTTTTTTTGTGGCCGATTCAACTATACAGCAAACCTCTCATTGCCCTCAGTGTAAAACTGAGATGGCTCCGGAGTTCACTTTCTGCCCCAACTGCGGCCAAAAAAGAATCAAGAAGCACGAGACTCTCCGCGATCTTTTTCAAAACTTTCTCGGTGATTACTTTGCCTACGACTCAAAACTTTCGAAAAGCGTAAGGCCACTCCTTTTCAAACCCGGGTACCTTTCTCTGGAATACTTGCGAGGAAAACGGATGCATTACATTCCTCCGCTAAGACTGTATATTTTCGTCAGCATCCTTTTTTTCATTTTGCTAAACTGGCAGACAAGCCAAAAAGCAGTAGAAACCATCTCTTCAGATGAGTTGATCTTGGACAATTTCTTTCACAACTACTTACCGAAAGTGTTCTTCCTGTTGCTGCCACTTTTTGCTGGCTTTTTAGCTTTGCTTTTCAGGAAGAAAAAAATGGGCTTCGTTTTCCAACTCATCGTTGCCTTTCACTTTCACACCTTCGTATTTTTTAGCCTGTCATTTTATCTCTTGCTTAGCAACGCCATCGCACTTTCGGGACAGCTTTTTTTGAACGCAATTCTTCTTTCTTTAATTGGTACAGGCATTCTTTACTACTTATTGATAAGTCTCAAAAGAATTTATCGGTTGAGCTGGAAAGCCACCGTGGGGCGCTATCTCCTGCTGATTCTACTCTACGGCACGGCCATGCTCACCGTGCTCATTTCCATCTTTGCCTATCTCACACTCAACAACACGACAACTTGATTTTTTATACCTCTTGAAAACTGTAATTTTGCGAGACTTCGTAAAAAACTTAAAGAGGATCAGAAATGGTAAAACTGGGAATTATCAGAGAAGGTAAAACTCCACCAGACAAGCGCGTGCCGCTGTCGCCTAAGCAATGTGTGGAAGTGCTGGAGAAATTTGACAATGTCGAACTGGTAGTTCAGCCTAGCAACATCAGAAAATACCGCGATGAAGAATACCAGGAACTTGGACTAACCTTGCAGGAAGACCTCTCTGATTGCGACATTCTGCTCGGTGTAAAAGAGGTTCCCATCGAGATGTTGATTCCCAATAAAACTTACCTTTTCTTTTCTCACACCTACAAAATGCAGCCGTACAACGCGAAGCTGCTAAGAGCGATTTTGGACAAAAAGATCCGCCTGGTTGATTACGAAATGATCAAGGATAAATCAGGCAAACGCCTGATCGGGTTTGGTCGGTATGCGGGAGTTGTAGGATGCTACAATGGGCTTAGAGCTTTTGGTAAAAAGCACAAAATCTACGATTTGAAACCGGCTCACGAATGCGAAGACCGTAAAGAAATGGAAGGTCAGCTCTCTAAAGTTGAGCTACCAAAGTCGACCAAATTTGTGCTCACAGGTTTTGGCCGCGTAGGCCACGGAGCAAGAGAAATTCTCGATTTGATTTCTATTAAAGAAGTGGAAAGCAAAGACTTTTTGGAGAAAGAATTCGATCAACCCGTTTTCACTCACCTGGAAGTAAACGAATACAACGAGCGAATTGCAGACGGTGGTTTCGATAAAAAGGAGTTTTACAAAGATCCCGCTGGCTACAGATCTACTTTCCCGAGATATTGCCATCAGGCAGACATGTACATTCCATGCCACTACTGGGCCGAGGGGGCACCTTTTCTCTTCACCCGCCAGGATGCAAAACACCCAGACTGGAAGGTGAGCGTGGTTGCAGATATCTCTTGTGACATCGATGGCCCCGTAGCTTCCACGCTTCGTCCATCTACTGTTGCCGACCCTTTCTACGGCTACGACAGGTACGAAGAGAAAGAGACTGACTTCATGGCCGAAAATGCTATCGGAGTAATGGCTGTGGACAACTTGCCTTGCGAACTTCCTAAAGACGCCAGCGAAGATTTCGGAAAAGAACTGATAAAACACGTGCTGCCTCCACTTCTTGGTGAAGACCCAGATCGGATTATCGGACGAGCATCTGAGACAAACCTTGAAGGTGAGCTAACGGATGAATTTGCCTATCTGGAGCCTTACGTGGCCAGTGCAGAAAAAGTCTGAAGTCAAACCGATTTACTGAGCCAGGAATCGGTAGGTGATCGTACCGGATTGCCTTCGTGGAGCATCTATTTTATTGTAAAAGAGTGATCGTTCCTGGGCGAATTTGAGTGCCTGTTCTCTGTGACATTCTTGTGATGTGCGAGTTTGAGCCTCGTTGATTGATGTGCTCACGATATTTCCCTCACGATCTACGTCAATGTCAATCACTACTACTCCGCTACCCATGCAAGTGTAGGCCGGAACTTCGAGCTTTAGGGCATCGCGATCTGCAAGATCGTATTCCACCGTGGCATTACTGTAGGAAGTTTCGTTTTTGTTGATGTAACTGTAATCTTCTTCAATTTCGCTTTCTTCCACTTTTTCCTGCTGAAACTTTTCTTCGTCAAATCCTTTCCCCTGCTTTCTTTGTTCTTCGATAGTTTGCTGCTCGAGGTTTTTCAATCGCTCATTGATCTCTTCTTGCATCTGCTCTTCACTCATTCGATTGTAAGAGCGCACTTCCTGCGATTGCTCGCTTTGGCGGTTGGCAATCACATTTCGCACTTCCGGTCCCTCCTCCTGATGAAGCTCAAGTAGCTCTTCGAGATCTGGAACCTGCTCACGATCCACCGTCTCCACCTCTACCTCATCGAGGGCATTATCGCTCTGACGATTCAGCGGAGTCAGGTAGAAAACCAACAACACAACAATGTGAACCAACAGGGAAAGAATGATGGCCAGGTAAACGATCTTCGCTTTGTCGAGCTGAATATTCAAAATTTATTCTCTTTGAAAAAACAAAACAGCAGCCACAGAATTGTTTCCGGGCTGCTGTAAAATAACGTAAAAAGTGGCGCTGTCGTTCAGATTAATTTCTGCGCATCACTTCACCAGATCCATTGCTCTTTTGATCAATAGACTGGGGGTTTCCTTCATAGGTAATGTTTCCCGAGCCGTTGAGTCTGGCTTTCAGTTTTTCACGGACGTACAGTTCAATATCACCAGAGCCGTTGTTAGAAACGATTACTTCGTTGCACTTTAGTCCAAAGCCATCGATATCGCCCGACCCATTGTTTTTAATCTCACACTCTACGGCATTCCCTCTAACAGAAATATCGCCCGATCCAGAGTTGCCAATGAAAAATTCTTTGGCATCTGCTTCGAGATCGATGTCTCCAGAACCGTCATTTTTAAGTGTAAGCACCTCTGCTTTTATAGTTCCTTCAGCCGTAAGATCGGCAGAGCCTCCGTTCAAAATAGTTTCCAGGTTTCTGCAATTTACCACGACTTCCATTTTCTCAGTTGTAGATACGCAGCCTTCAATATCAATATTCAATGTCGTTCCACTTACCGTAGTTTTTATGAAAGGCAAAAGATTTTCTTGAGCTGATACAACAAGTTTGAGCGGATCTGTGCCAGTAACCGGCTTCAAAATTACATCAGCGGAGCATTCAACTTCTACTTCGTTAAACTCTTTAACTGTGCGAGTTTCTTCCTTCAACTCACCAGTTCCCTTAGTGCAGTCCATGCAAGACTGAAACATTAGCAAAGGCAAACTGAAGATCAAAAGTGTCAATAGGTTTTTCATGATTTCATAAAATTTAGCGAGCGATATTTCATGCGATTTGGGCTAAAGATAGAAGTTAAAGTTAAAAATGCTCAATTTCAAAAAGTGAGGTACTATTCATTTTTGGCCCGCGTTTTGAAACAACTACTGTGAAATGGGCGTAATTCAAGTCTGCGAAATGCAAATTGCGCTCGTCAAAATTTGTATATTTATCGATCAATCAAAAAGAAAAGACAATGAAAAAATTAATTCTGTTCCTCGGATTTGTAGCGTTTATGGCCACTGCCGCATCTGCTCAAAGTGAAAAAGCAAAAACAACTGATGCGAAAGCTAAAGTTGAAAAAGCAGAAAAAACAGTTGCTGTAGACAAAGAAGCTAAGAAAGCCGACTGCGACAAAGCAGGTGAAAAATCTTGCTGCGACAAGTCCAAGGCCAAGGCTGGAAAAGACAAAGGAACTGCGAGTGCTGGTAAGGCAGAAGCAAAGAAAAAAGGTTGCTGTGCTGACAAGGCAGCAAAATCTTGCAGTGACAAAGAAAAAGCACAGGCTAAGAAAATGAAGGCCTCCAAAGAGAGACAGCCGGCCGCGGCAAGTCCTCAAAAATAATATTGAGAACCTGCAATTGCAGACTCTATCAAATCCAATCCCGCAGCACCGAAAAGGAACTGCGGGATTTTTTTATAAAATTTGTCAGAGAACGAAACGCAAATCAGATGGCACAAAACAAAACTCAAAAAACTGAAGCAAGTGTTGAGGTATTTCTCGACAGCGTGGACCACAAAACGCGCAAAAAGGACGGATTTGAACTACTGGAAATGATGAGAGACATAACCGGTGAACCAGCCAAAATGTGGGGACCAAGCATCATCGGGTTCGGAGATTATCACTACAAGTACGAAAGCGGACGCGAAGGCGATTTCTTCATCGTGGGCTTTTCTCCGAGAAAACAAAGTCTTTCGCTTTATCTGATGACAGGATTTGACGGATACGAAAAAATGCTTTCCAAAATCGGAAAGTACAAGACCGGGAAGTCGTGCCTTTACATCAACAAGTTGGACGATATCGATCGTGAAGCTCTTCGAGACCTAATCGCCACGTCCTACAAAAACTTCAAAAGCAAAAAGGCTTAAGCCATTTCTTACTTTTTTGCAAAATCCTTCACTCCTGCCCTCACTTTTATGTCGATATCATTTGATTTGGGAGGAATTGGGCAAGAGTATTTCTCGTTGTACGCACAGTAAGGGTTGTATGCTTTGTTAAAATCCAGAACTACAACATCTTTTTGAGGAACTGGTAGGTCAATGTAGCGACCGCCACCGTAAGTACTTTCCCCATTGGTAGCATCTGTAAAGGGCAAGAAAAGCAATTCAGGTTTTTCTCCCTCCTCAGTAGCGTCCAGGTTTTGATAAACATTCAGAACGTAGCGATGCCCTCCGAGGTCGAAACGAAGCTCTCCGTATTTGACATAATTAGCCATTCTACTGGTTGTAGTAGGCATCTGAAAGGGTTCTTCTCCTACTGTTCTGATAAATTCCGCCCGAACCCGATACCGATCATCTGGTGGAAAAAAATCCAATGATTCAAATTGAAGCCGGTCAGATTCTTTGAGAGGAGATTTTTCGGAGTCGGAGAATTTTTCATTCAGCTCTTTTTGAAAGTCCACTACTTCTTCTAGCCAAAGTTTACCTTCCTGTTTTTGAGGTATCTCGTCCTGCTTTTGAGCAAATGCTACGAGGACAAGTAGCTGTAGCATCACTAAACAAATACATTTCATAGATAGCTTGTTTTTGTTTTCAATAACAAGTTAAAAAAGCGAAAGCAAAATTGTTCAGCAGGCTAAAACTTTCTCCTCTTTCAACAACTCTAATTCAGGTGATTAGAGAGTGAGGCTCTCTCACATTTCCAGTGAAGATAAGCCTTACTATTGAACGGCTAAACGAAAATGCTTTTCAGCCATTTCTGTCACCTGCCCACCAATGGCTAGAGATGCTGTCGCTGCAGGAGATGGTGCGTTGAGCACGTGGATGCTGTGGTCGGTGTACTCAATTCTGAAATCGTCTTTCGTGTCGCCATCCTCGCGGAGAAGCAGTGCACGAACTCCCGATCTACCGGGCCTCAGGTCTTCCATCGTAAGCGAAGGGATGAGTCGTTGCAGGGTTTTAAGGAAGAGTTTTTTCGAGAAAGCTCTGCGATATTCGTTGATCCCAAACTTCATGTTTTTGAAAAACAGCTTCCAGGTTCCGCCATAAGTGAGCGCATCAAAAGAGTCCTTGAAGTTGAAATCGGTTTTCCCATAGCCTTCTCTTTTGAAAGTGAAAACAGCGTTTGGGCCACACTCTATCTCACCATTTGTCATTCTGGTGAAGTGCACTCCGAGAAATGGAAAGTCCGGGTTGGGCACTGGGTAGATCAGATTTTTCACCTTGTGCTTGCCCGAATCTGTGAGTTCGTAGTAGTCTCCGCGAAATCCTACAACCTGCTCTTTCACTTCCACTCCATCTTTTCGAGCAAGACGGTCGGCTTGAAGTCCACCGCAAAAAATGAGCTTCCCGGCCAGGAAAGTTCCTTTGCTGGTCTTCACTCTGGTGAGATCACCCTGCCGCTCAAACTCCTGAGCTTCTTCACCCATGTGCACTTCGGAGTTTGGATTTGCCTTTTGAGCCAGCTCAACCATTTTTTCAGTGGCCTGTCGGTAGTCGATTATTCCAGTCACCGGAACCCATATTCCTGCAATGCCTCTCACGTGTGGCTCAATTTCGCGAACCTCATCACCGGAGATTTTCTTGATTCCCTCAATGCCGTTTTTCAATCCCGTTTCGAAAATCTTGTCGAGCATGGGCAATTCTGACGAATCTGCTGCAACAACGACCTTACCGCAAACATCGTGGTCTACTCCATGCTCCCTGGCAAAAGCCACCAGCTCTTTTCTGCCCTTCACACAGTTTTCAGCTTTCAGCGACCCGGGCTTGTAGTAAAGTCCTGAGTGAATCACTCCGGAATTATTTCCTGTCTGGTGATCAGCCAACACATCTTCCTTTTCGATGAGGATGATGCGAAGATTTTTGAACTTCGTTTGAAGTTTGTAGAAAGTGGCAGCTCCCACAATTCCACCACCGATAATTGCTACGTCAAATTGTTTTTCCAAAACGGACTTGCATTGAAATTGATAAAACTGGCGGCAAATTTAAGAAAGAAGCTGCTCGGCAGACATTTCTGTCTATGTGTTGTCATTAGCTAATTTCCGTTACCTTTCGGCCGCAATGTTGAAAAAAGGAGACAAGAAATTAATGAACGGCTGGGCCTTCTACGACTGGGCCAACTCCGTTTATTCCCTGGTAATTGCCACTGCAATTTTTCCGATTTTCTACGAAGCGGTCACCAAGAAAGACGGGATAAGTGAAGTTGAATTTCTCGGCTTTCACCCTATTAACACAGAACTCTACAGTTACGTAGTAGGTGCCTCCTTTTTGGTCGTTTCCGCCATGTCACCTTTGCTTTCTGGAATTGCCGATGCCTCAGGGAGAAAGAAGTTGTTTCTTCAGATCTTCTGTTACCTCGGTTCAGCCTCGTGCATTTCGCTTTTCTTCTTCGACCCAAACCACCTGGAGATCAGCATGCTCAGCGTTTTTTTGGCGAGCATTGGCTTTTGGGGAAGCATTGTTTTTTACAACGCCTACCTACCAGAGATTGCCGAACCCAAAGACCACGATCGGCTGAGCGCCCGCGGATTTTCAATGGGGTATCTCGGCAGTGTGATTCTACTTGTGATAAATCTGGTGATGATTCAGGTCTATGAAATTCCAGCCAAATGGTCATTTGTTCTTGTAGGCCTCTGGTGGGCCGGTTTTGCTCAAATCACTTTTGCGCGACTGCCAAAAAACCCCTACAACCGCAAGCCATCAAACGAAATGTTTCGCAAAGGTTTCCGGGAGTTTAAACTGGTCTACAACCAGGTGAAAGAAACCGTTCGGCTCAAACGATTCCTTCTGGCATTTTTTGTCTTTAGCATGTCGGTACAAACCATCATGCTCATGGCGCAGTTTTTTGGAATTAAAGAAGTTTACCGCATTGGCGAAAACGGTGAAAAAATTCAGGGACTCGAAAGCGGGCAGCTGATTGTTGCAATCATCCTGGTACAGCTAATTGCCATTCCCGGAGCCTGGCTGTTTTCAAGACTTTCAATGTGGACGTCCAACTTGCGCACGCTCATTTGGGCACTCATCGTGTGGATTGGCGTTTGCGCTTATGCCTATCTGATTGTCGATACCCCACTGGAGTTCTACATCGCTGCAGGATTAATCGGTTTCGTGATGGGCGGAACGCAGTCTTTGAGCCGCTCTACCTATTCCAAGTTCTTACCAGAAACCATGGATCACGCCTCGTTCTTTAGTTTCTACGATGTTCTCGAAAAAATCGGCATCGTTATCGGAATGATTGCCTTTGGCTACATTGAGGGCATTACTGGATCGATGCGAAACTCAGTGCTTTCTCTGATCCTCTTTTTTGGAATCGGGCTGTTGCTTTTACTTTTCGTTCCTAAAAAAGAAAAAGTCAAAATCGGTTAGAGAACAACATTTTTCTCAATTGTTTATCTAGCTGTAAAATGCGATTAATGAAGGATCTTTTCGAAATCCTTATTATTGCTAAAATCCCAAATTGAAGATGAAGAATAAGACAGAAATAGTGGAGAACTGGCTTCCACGATACACCGGACTCCAGATCGATGAATTTGGCGAATATATTTTGCTGACCAACTTTGACAACTACGTTGAAAAATTCGCAGACTGGAACAACGTGGAGGTGAAAGGGAAAGACCGCGCGATGATGAATGCCACTGCGCAAAACATCACCATGATCAACTTTGGGATGGGGAGCGCAAATGCCGCCACGATTATGGATTTGCTCAGCGCGAAAATGCCCAATGCAGTTTTGTTTCTCGGAAAATGCGGTGGCTTGAAAAAGAAGAACGCCATTGGAGATCTCGTTTTACCTCTTGCAGGAATACGAGGAGAAGGAACATCAAACGACTACTTTCCGCCAGAAGTGCCAGCTCTGCCTGCCTTTGCTCTCCAGCGTGCGGTTTCTTCAACTTGTAGAGATTACGAAAAAGACTACTGGACCGGAACCGTCTACACCACCAATCGAAGAGTTTGGGAGCACGATGAAAAATTCAAGAAGTACCTCAGAAAAATTCGGGCAATGGCAATCGACATGGAAACGACCACTCTGCTCTCCACTGGTTTTGCCAACAAAATCCCTACCGGAGCACTGCTCCTGGTCAGCGACCAGCCGATGATTCCAGAAGGTGTAAAAACTGCAAAAAGCGACAAGCTCGTGACCGACAAATTCGTTGATTTGCAAATCAAAATTGGTGTAGACGCACTTCGCGAAATTCAAAATCAAGGTCGCTCAGTACGCCACCTGAAATGGCAGTAAGATCCATGACTCAAAAGGACATTCTCAAAAATCTAAAGGCGAAAAAGTACGAGCCGGTCTATTTCCTGACTGGCACGGAAAACTACTTTATCGATGAGATTTCGGATTACATAAAAGAGCACACGCTTTCGCCAGAGGAGAAGGAGTTCAACCAGATTGTGGTTTATGGCCGCGACACTGATCTCACCAGCATCGTTTCTCTGGCCAAAGGATTTCCGATGATGGGCGAGCGCCAGGTGATTATTGTGAAAGAAGCCCAGGACCTCAACTGGAAAAAAGAGGATGGCCAAAATCAACTGGCAAGCTATCTCAACCAACCCCAGCCAACAACGATTTTGGTTTTTGAGTACAAAAACAAAAAGCTCGATAAACGGACGAAAGTCGGGAAGGCTATCCAAAAGCAGGCGCTGTTTTTCGAGTCGAAAGAACTCTACGAGTCGAAGCTACCGCAATGGATCAAAGAATACGTTGGAGGTAAAAACCACAAGATTGACGAAAAGGCTGTGATCCTTCTCAGCGAGTATCTGGGCAACAACCTGAGCAAGATGGCCAATGAGCTCGACAAGCTCATGATCATGATTCCTAAAGGGGAAACAATCAGTCCAATCCACATTGAGAAAAACATTGGGATCAGCAAGGACTACAACACTTTTGAGCTTCAAAAAGCACTGGCTCAAAAAGAAATCTTAAAGGCGAATAGAATTATAAAATACTTCGCGGCTAATCCCAAGGATCATCCGCTGCCCATGATTTTGCCGTTGCTCTACAAGTTTTTCTCTGGAACTCTCGTCTATCGCACATTGCCGGATAAATCGCAAAATGTGGCGGCTCGCGAGCTTGGAGTTCACCCCTTTGCTCTCAACGACTACGCCACTGCTGCCCGCAACTACAGCAACGGAAAGCTCGCCAGAATCATTTCTTATCTCAGAGAAGCGGACAAAAAATCGAAAGGATTTGACAATTACAGCGTCAGCACAGAATTTTTGATGAAGGAGCTTGTGCACAAAATCTTGCACTGATCTTCCCTGAGCACCTTTCTCATTTTATCCATTGCACTACATTTGCCCCATGGCAATAAAAAACGATTTGATCTTAAGAGCGGCACGCGGTGAAAAAACCGAAAGAGTGCCGGTGTGGTTGATGCGTCAGGCGGGACGAATTCTTCCCGAGTATCGCGCTGTGAGAGCTAAACTCAGCGGCTTCAAAGAACTTGTTCAAACACCTGAACTGGCTTGCGAAGTAACTCTTCAACCGGTCGACTTGCTCGGTGTAGATGCAGCGATCATCTTTTCAGACATTTTAGTTATTCCCGAAGCCATGGGTCTCGACTACGAAATGATAAAGGGAAAGGGGCCTTACTTCGAAAAAACCATCGATTCGCCAGCCGATCTAAAAAATATTCGAGTTGCCGATCCGCACGAAAAACTGGGCTACGTGATGGACGCCATCAAGCTTACTAAAAAGGAGCTCAACGACCGCGTACCGCTCATTGGCTTTGCCGGAGCACCATGGACTATCTTCTGCTACATGACCGAGGGACAGGGCTCCAAAACATTCGCCAAAGCGCGCAAGATGCTCATCACCGAAGAGGCTATGGCACGGCAGTTGCTTAACGACATCACCGACACCACCATCGATTACCTGAAAGCGCAAATTGCTGCAGGTGCCGATATGGTGCAGGTATTTGACAGTTGGGCCGGAGTGTTGAGTCCCGATCTTTATCGGAAGTTTGCACTACCTGCAATCGAAAAAATATGCAACGCCATTGACGAAGTTCCGATCACTGTGTTTTGCAAGGGCGCCTATTTTGTGAGAAAAGAGCTTTCTCAATTAAAATGCAACACCATCGGACTGGACTGGAACATGGATCCCGAAGAGTCGAGAAAGATCGTTGGGCCGGACAAAACCCTCCAGGGAAATCTGGATCCGGCCGTACTTTACGGCAGCTTCGAGAGCATTAGAAAGGAAACTTCAAAAATGTTGCATATTTTTGGCGGACACCGGCATATTGCCAATTTGGGTCACGGAGTTTATCCAGACACCAATCCCGATCATGTCAAGTGCTTTATTGAAACTGTAAAAGAATTTAAACCTAAGCAATGAATAACAAGATCCTACTCGCTGCGGCACTTATCATCGCATTCGTACAAACCAACTTCGCTCAAGTCGGAGAAAACCTTGTGAAAAACCCAAGCTTCGAAACACTGAATGTCCCTGCTGATGAAATCAGAAAACTGGGCAGAATCGATGCAGCTGAACACTGGCTTTCGGCCAACGAGGCTCCAGCAGATTTGTTTGTTGCTGGTGCCAGAGGCGATAAAGCCAATGTACCAAACAACAACTACGGAAAGCAAAAGCCAGCTGACGGAGAGCACTACGGTGGTTTTGTAGCTTATTCGCGTGAAAGAAGAACTTCACGTAGCTACCTTCAAATTAAATTTGAAACGCCACTTGAAGCCAATAAACAGTACTGCATCAAATTCGAAGTGAGTCTTGCTGACCTTTCAAAATACGCAGTCAATGGAATTGGAGCGAGCATCGTTCCCAAGAAAGAGTCAAGATCGGGCACTACAGAGATCCAACTCGAAAGACACGCTGAGGTGCTTGGGAACAAAATCATTGACGACATGACTTCCTGGACCACCTTGTGCGGAACTTACCTTGCAAAAGGTGGAGAGACTCACATGGTTATCGGATGCTTCGACAGAGACGATCAGTTGAAAACCGAGCGAATGAGAAGACCTTCAGATCTTACTGAGCCACAAGAATACCTGGCATACTACTACGTGGATAATGTGAGCCTGAATAAAATCCAAGCTCAATCTCAATGCCAGTGCGGTCACAAATCGCTTAAGCCAGACATCATCTACAGCCGTTCTGTAAATCTTACGGACGACATGTCGGCTGGCGAAAAACTCGCTGCCAGCTCAGTATACTTTGGCTCCAACACTGCAGACTTAAATGCAGTTGCCAAAAGAGATTTGAAAAAGGTAGTTGAGATTTTGGAGCAAAACCCTAAACTGAAAGTTGCCGTAATTGGTCACATGGACAACAACGAATTCAACGAAGCCAAACTCAACGAGAAATACAAGGATTTGGCACTACGAAGAGCTCAAAATGTTGTGGACTTCCTGGTGGAAGAAGGATTAGACAGATCGCGCTTTGGCACTGTCAACAAAGAAAACAAGGAGCCTGCTAACACGCGTCCGACACCAATGAGTATTGCGCAAAATAGAAGAGTTGAATTTGTCGTTCAGTAAACTCGATCACTATTGAAATATCGTGTTGAACGTATTTAATTCGTCAAATATAAAAGAGATGAAAAGCACGAAGAGACCTGTCCGCAACAGCTTCAGGTCTCTTTTTTTGTTGCTGTTTTTCGCGGCCAGCTTGCAATTTCAGAGCCAGGACATTCTCGATAATCCCGGTTTTGAAGATTATCAGTACTGCCCGGTGAGCTTCAACCAGGCCAGTCTGAATACGATCAAAACCTGGCGTCAGGTAGCTCGCGGAACACCAGATTATTTTCACACTTGCAGCCAGCGAGTAGGAGTTCCCAACAACATGTTTGGACACCAAAAAGCGAGAGAAGGTGACGGTTACGTTGGCATGGCTGTTTTCTCAGCTACAAAAACAGACTATCGCGAATACCTGCAAATAAAACTCAACCGCCCGATGAATGAGGGCGAAATGTTTTGCTTCGAAATTTTCATCTCACCAGCAGACTACGACCTCTACGTGTGCGATGGCTTTGGAGCCTATTTTAGCGAGAAGCGTCCCGTGGGAAAAGCCTCGAACGTGATCAAGGTTAAGCCTCAATTCTACAATCCTCAGCTTCACATGCTCGATGAAAAAGATCAATGGATCATGATTTCTGATGTTTTTGTAGCAGAGGGAGGCGAAGAGTACTTGACAATCGGCAACTTCCTACCCGACAATCACATGAAAATTTTGAGGAGAACTGCTGAAGAAGGTGCCAGATCGTCAAATGAATGGGCCTACGTTTATGTGGATGACATTCGTCTAAAACCGGTGAAGTCGAGAGACGAATGCAGTTGTGTTAACGACCTCATCAAAGAAAATGTGACTGACCCGCCCATGGAGCTATCCGAAGTCAGAGAGATTTCTTTTCAGGCTGTGCTATTCGACTTTGATGAAAGTTATCTGACAGAAAAAGCTAAAGAAGACCTGGACAAAGTAGTGCGAACAATGCTCAAGAGTACGTCCATCTACATGGAAATTATCGGACATACAGACATCATTGGTGGTGATGGCTACAACGTGGAACTCTCTGAAGCCAGAGCGCAACAAGTGATCCAATACATGATTTCGAAGGGAATTGACGAATCGCGATTAAAAATGAGGTACTACGGCAGTCAGATGCCGGTTGCCGACAACACCACGGCAGAAGGCCGAGCTCAAAATCGAAGGGTGGAATTTCAGATTCTACAAAAGAAGTTCGAGCTATACGAAAAGGATTAAGCTGTTTTCTCCTCGTCAGGCAGATTGTTAAACGAAGTATCAATTCCCCGTTTTTCGGCTCGCTTTTCCCACTGCTTTCTGGCGTAATCCTGCAAGTCGTCCAACTCGTCAAACTCATCCACAATTTCCAGCCCTAGTAAGGTTTCCAGAACGTCTTCCATTGTCACAATACCAGCAGTTCCACCAAATTCTTCTGAAACAATCGCTACCTGCTCGCGCCTCTGAGTGAAAAAAGTGTAGAGCTTATAAAGGCTTTCGTTTTCATCGACCAGAGCAATGTCGCGCATGAGCTCTTTCAACTTTACATCGGGCTCTCCGCTCACCACATGCTGCATCACATCGTGCTTGTGCACAAAACCGGTGATGTTGTCTTTTGATCCTTTGAAAAGTGGAATTCTCGAATACTGATTAAATCGCTTGTCGGTGGAAAATTCCTTAGCCGTCATTTCTTCACGAGCTGCAACAACCACAGTTCTTGGGGTCATCACGTCTTTCACGCGAATAGTTCTGAAGCCAATGAGGTTGCGAAGAATCCTCGCTTCTTCTCTTGTAAAAACTCCTTCCCGCTGACCGATTTCTGCCAGGGCAATCACCTCACTTCTCTCCACCTTGTTCTGCTTCTTTTTCTTAAAAACACCGGTGATCAATCTCGAGAGAAGCACCAGAGGATACATCAGATAAATGAGCCACTTGAGTGTTTTCGTGGTGAAGAGGGCAAGACCTTTCCAATAGCTGGCGCCAATGGTTTTGGGAATCAACTCTGAAAAAACCAAAATTAGTAGCGTCAGCACTCCTGAGATAATCCCAACAGAAATATTAGAAAAAACGATGGACGCCTGCGCTCCAACTCCAGCAGCACCCACAGTGTGAGCAATGGTGTTTAAGGAAAGAATTGCCGACAACGGGCGATCAATATCTGTTTTGAAGCGAAGCAGTGTTTTGCTCCAGGCTTTGCCCTGCGCCATCTGAGATTCGATGTAGCTCGGTGTGACGCTGAGTAAAACAGCCTCTGCAATGGAGCAATAGAACGAGACTACTAAAGCTAACAATAAGTAGAATATCAAAAGAGTCATAGGCCGCTAAGTTAACTTTTGGATTGAACTTCTATGGAGGCGAGCTAAAATTAAAGTGATTTCCTAGTTAAGCCGAATCCATTCAAATCTCAGATGTTTCGGTTCAACTATCTTTGCGCTCATGCAAGAATTGAACCTTCCGCCCTACCCTTTTAAGATTAAAAAGGAAAAAGAGCAGCACTACATTTTTGATGAAATAAGAAAGAAATATCTCGTGCTTACCCCAGAGGAATGGGTTCGTCAGCACTTTGTGATGTATCTTCACGAAGACAAAGGATTTCCACTTTCTTTGATGTCTCTCGAAAAAGGTTTGAAAGTAAATAGTCTTCAAAAGCGAAGTGACATCGTTGCTTTTGCAAAAGACGGAGCTCCGAGACTCCTCGTGGAATGCAAAGCTCCTAAAATCAAAATTACCCAGGACACCTTTGACCAGGCGGCTCGCTACAACATGCAACTTCAAGTGCCGTTTATGGCTGTGACAAATGGCCTGCAACACTTCTGCTGCATGATAAACCACCGAGAAAAAAGCTACTCGTTTTTAAAGGAGATACCCGATTACAAAGAGCTTGTTTGACACGCTGGAAACCAAAGATTTTTCATTTTCTCCAACGTTGACTTTAATTACCTTTGCGCACCAAAATTTAGCAACACATTTATGATCGTATTGAAAGATTTACTTTCCATCAGCGGAAAGCCGGGACTGTTCAAAGTGGTGACCCAATCAAAAAACAGCCTGATTGTAGAATCATTGAACGATGGCAAAAAGATGCCTGTTTATGCAGCTCACAAAATCAGTGCTTTGGAAGACATCAGCATTTACACTTACAGTGACGATGTACCACTGGCTGAAGTATACCAGGAGATTTATGATAAGGAAGAAGGTGGAAAAGCCATCGACCCCAAAAAATCTTCTGCCCAGGAAATGCGCGACTACATGGTACAAGTGTTGCCCGATTATGACGAAGACCGAGTGTATCAATCTGACCTGAAAAAGCTTTTCAGCTGGTACAACTTGCTTCACGATCACAACTTGCTGGAAGTGGCAAAAGAGGAAGAAAGCGAAGACGAAGAGCCTGCTGAAAGTAAGTCTGACAAGTCTGGTGAAGAGGAGTAGACCTATTCTTCTTTTCAGTTTTATTTTCACTGATTCCTATAATTAATTTCCATGAGCACCGAAGTAACTACATCGCAACCCAGAAAGCCGAGAATTTTTCTACCGGAAAATCTCAAGATAGATTCGTGGGACGATCTGGAGCCATATTTTGTCGACCTCAAAGAAAGACCTATAAAATCTAAGGAAGACCTGAAAAAGTGGTTGCTGGACCTCAGCGAACTCGAATCGGTGCTTGAAGAAAATGCTGCATGGCGTTACATCAGAATGTCTATCGACACAACTGATGAGGAAAAGGAAAAAGACTATCAGTTTTTTGTTCGCGAGATTCAGCCGAAGATTGCTCCCTACTCCAATGAGTTGAATCGCAAGCTGGTCGACTGCCCATATACGGATGAGCTACCTAAAGACAAAGGGTACTTCATCTATTTGAGAAAGATCGAAAAGGAAATTGAGCTCTTTCGCGAAGTCAATATTCCTTTGCTCTCGGAAGTGAGAGAGAAGGCGCAGGAATTTGGAAAAGTTGCAGGGAACCTCACCATTGAGCTAGACGGAAAGAAACTTACAATGCCAAGAGCAGGTGCCGAATTGCAAAAAACGGACAGAGATCACCGTAAGTTGGTTTATGAAAAAGTTCAGGACGCGAGGGCGGCCGTGAGGGAGGATCTGGATAGAATTTTTACGGACCTGGTGAAGCTCCGCTCGCAAATCGCCAAAAACGCAGATTACAAAAACTATCGCGACTACAAATTTGACGATCTGGGTCGCTTCGACTACACTCCCGAAGATTGCTTCGATTTTCATGAGAGTATTCGCACAGCAGTGAAACCTGTGGTTGAAACCTTTGCCAAAGAGCGCAAAGAACAACTTCAGCTCGACACTCTCAAACCATACGATATGGCGGTGGATCCGACTGGCAAAGGGCCGCTCAAACCGTTTGAAACTGCTGAGGAGCTGGTTGAGAAATCTATCGCAGTGTTCAACAAGGTCGATCCTTATTTTGGCGAATGCCTTAGAACTATGGACGAGCTCGGTTACCTCGACCTGGAATCTAAAGACGGCAAATCGCCCGGAGGTTTCAACTACCCGCTTTACGAAGTTGGTGTTCCGTTCATTTTCATGAATGCCGTGGGAACTCCGCGCGACATGGTCACCATGATGCACGAAGGAGGTCATGCGGTGCACTCTTTCCTTTCGAGAGACTTGCAACTGGCAGCTTTCAAAAACTGTCCGAGCGAAGTTGCCGAGCTGGCCTCAATGGCAATGGAGCTCCTCACAATGGATCATTGGGACATTTTTTATTCGAATCCCGAAGACCTGAGAAGAGCCAAAAAAGAACAACTTCAGGATGTGCTTTCAGCGCTACCCTGGATTGCAATAATCGATAAGTTTCAACACTGGATTTACGAAAACCCCAATCACACAGAAGAGCAACGAACCCAAGCGTGGTTAAGGATTGAGGACGAACTCGGCAGCGACCTGGTGGATTGGAGTGGCTACGAAAAAGCCAAAAAAATAGCGTGGCAAAAGCAACTCCACCTTTTTGAAGTTCCTTTCTACTACATCGAGTACGGAATGGCTCAGCTGGGCGCAATTGCTGTGTGGAGAAACTACAAGCAAGATCCTAAGAAAGCACTCACCGACTACAAAAAGGCTCTTTCGCTCGGCTACACAAAAACCATTGGTGAGATTTATGAGACTGCAGGAATAAAGTTTGACTTCTCTCCAGAGTACGTCAGCGAGCTGGCAAGCTTTATCAAGGAGGAGTTAGAAAAACTCTAAATGAAAAAGCCGGACGTCATGCTAATACTGAATCGAGTTCAGCATGACGTCCGGCTCTCAAAATTCTGTTTTCCTGCCGACTAGTTACCCCAGGGCAGCTCCAACACTCTGTCTGAAGCTACGTAACCGAGATCAACTCCGGCATCGGCATCCATTTGATAGTGAACACCAAGAGGAATTCTCGAGTACGCATTCTCTACAGCCATCTCATGCCAGCTGGAATAAGTTCTTGGCATTCCCATAAATTCATCTCTGTCTTCGTGGCTGTTGTCAGTAAATGTGATATCAGAACCAAATTGATCGGCCAACACGCCTGCAGCAGCAGAACTGAATGCGGCATGTCCTGAAGGATAAGCTGGAAACGGTGGGTTAAGACAATCGTGGAGTGTGATCAGGTGCGTTTCCCAACCGGAATCAATGTACTCCTTGATAAAATCACTTGGGCGAGCCACATCGTACTCGTACTTATTGTACCAGCAAGAAACACCGGCATCGTTCATCGCGAGTCCGAGCTTTGCATAAAGCTCAAGCGCTTCTTCGAGGTTAACTTCATACTGCTGAGCTGCCTGGTTGGCGATAGAAACCCAGCGGCCAACTGGTGTACAGGTCAACTCAAAAATGTCGTCACTCCAAAACTCCGCGATCCACTGATCTTCGTATTCGAGTGGATAAAGCTCGTAAACCTCCATCGCCTGCACGTAGAGTGCAGAGTTTTCATCTTCAGTAAAAGGAAGTGGCGGTTCAATTTCAAAGTCCTGGCCAGACATGGCAAAAGTTCTTGCATCGCCCCAAAAAGGAAGAAGTGCCGGAGTGTAATCCGGTCCTGTTGGCTGCCAGCAACCTACGCAAGATGGTGGGTTGTAAACCGGGTGATTTTCCATATAGCCGTACTTTCCGGTTTCATCGGTTTGAGCCCATTGGAAAATGGCATTGGCCACTTCCACTCCATAAACTCTGGAGCGTACGTAAACTTCTTCACTCATTTCCCCTTCGTAATAGTTGTTGAGTGCGTCTTCCAGATTGTCAATGTCCTGGCCATATTCTGTATCTACGTGAGGAAAGTAAAGGCGCATCGATCTGGCGTAAGCTGCATTGATTGCAGTCGGCCAGTGGTATTCTGAGTAGATGTCGCTATCGGGAATATCTAACCCCGGAAAAACCTCGTCCATCGATTCGTTATCCGGCATGCCAGAAACCCCGGCCTCGTAGCCGCTCAGGCCAATGTAGGCAAGTGCTCTAGCCGATACAGGAGGTCTGAAACCATCTGCATAGCGCTCTACCTTGAGGTAAAGGTTGTACCACTGGAGTGGAACATTTGCGTTGTAATTATTAACTGGTGTTGAGACAGCCGGTTGTTGAGAGGGTGGTTGTTTTTCGAGTTCAGCTTCTTTGCGGCATCCTGCTGAAAATACAAGAACTCCCGCTAGCAAAATGCCAGAGAAACCTTTTAAAACATTCCTTTTCATAAAGTTATCGGATTAAAGTGTTGTTGTTTAGTGTCGACAAAAATACAAATAAAATATTTTATCGTGCTTATTTTAACATTTAACGACACTTTGTCACGTTTCATCGAAATCAGGCTACCAGGTCAGTTGAAAGCTCTGCAATGGTCTACCAGAACGATCTCTAGCCAATAAGATGAAAATAGAATTTGGTAAATCCGATGGTAGAAGAACTTCTTTCTTACCAAGGCAATCCGTTTTGGAAAGCAATCGGCCAGAAATGCTGTAGATTTCCAGACTAGCCACTTCAGGTTCAACCTCAACGCGATCACCGAGTTGTTTTACTACTGTTTTATCAGCTATCTCGAGAAAATCTTCTACAGAAACATCAGTGTCCAGCACTTCGATCGCCTGTGCCCTTACTTCGCTGGGATCAGCGTCATTTACCCAGGCGTTTACCAACTGGCCATTGTAAATCCCACTCATCACCACATCTCCTTTTGAGGTTGCTGCAGTCGCCACTGGCGCCTGATCCAAAATGATTTCTCCATCACCATCGAGTCCAAAAAGGTAAACTTCATTGATCGCCTGGTTGCCATCAGGGTTGATGCTGTAGCTCACCCAACTGGAGTCTGCGTGCAAGGCAGCTCCATTTACCAACTGTACGTGACTTCCCAACTCAAGTAGCTCTACACCCTGATCAGACCAAACGCGAGTGCCATCAGCAGCGATTTTTTGAGACTTAAGACCGGACATTCCCTGACTCGAATTGGTGGTTCGCCAGTACACCACGATGCTTCCGGCTTCATCGATCCCAGCCGTTGATGGAGAAAAATGCCCCATAGAACCAGCCTCCACCAGTTCAATACCATTTTCAGGGAATTGAAGAGATCCATCTTCGAGTAGGTGTTGCACAGCCACGTTCCCAAGTTGGTTGTTGTCTCGGTCATCTTGCCAGCTTGTGATCAATCCGCCATTCCCGTCACTTTTTGCCTGCGGGAAAGCAAAACCGGGAATTCCCGTAACTCCGCAAAGTACGGTTGGGTTCTCCCAAACTTCTACCCCATTCACATCAAAGCGCTGGGCGTACAATTCGCGGTCTGGTGAGAAAAACGGACCAGACTGATAAAAGTAAAGCACAATAACCTCATCTTCAGTGGTGGCGATAGGAACCGGAGTATTGTAATCGAACTCCTCATCGATGAGAATCACAGGTTCTTCCCATAGCAAAGCTCCATTGGTGTCAATTCTTTGCAGTGCCAGGCCTACACTCCCACTTTCATCAGAGTGTTGCCATGTGACAACGGTCTCATTGCTCTCGGTGACGCAAATTGTAGGAAAAAACTCTTCAGAATCAGTTTCGGTCACCATCACTCCATCATCGCCAAAAAGGTGCTCGCCATTTTGATCGACCTTGTAAATCACCAGGTCGGGGTTTCCATTTCTGATATCGGCAAACGAAATCACTGCGTTGCCATCGTTGTCCACAGCCAGAGAATAATCAGCTACCCAAGTATTTTGCGGGTGATCGCTCACTACTAAAGGTTCGTCCCAAAGTGAATATCCCGTGCTGTCGAGAAGAGCGAGATTCATGTTGTAATTGTCAGCTCCGCCATACCAACTGATGAAGTATTTTCCGTCTTCGGTTTGAGCAATGTGGGTAACGGCTTTCTCACCTTCAAAATCAGAAATCAGCGTATTTTCCTGAGTGTCTGTACTCCATTGTGCACTAGCAGAAAGGGAGACTCCCAGAATCAAAAGAATGACGAGGCAAAGGTGTTTTTTCATTTTTCAGCGATTTTGATCTGGGTGCAAGTTGTAAAAATCCTCTGAATGGGACGAGAATATTTTAGTGCAAAAAGTTGATTGCTAAAGAACCGCGGCATCGGAAATACATTTTAAGTGAAATTTTGAAAAGCGTCCTAGCTTTGATTCTCTAATTTTGAAGCAAATCAAACAAAGTAGGCTTATGAAAAAGGTAACCAATGTTTCTGAGTTCATCGAGAAGCACAGCCACAACCAGGAGATTCTTGTAAAGCTTCGCGAAATTTTGACCGCCACGGAACTCGATGAAACCATTAAATGGGGAGCACCTACTTATACAATTGATGGCAAAAACGTAATAGGAATGGGTTCTTTCAAGTCGTATACTGGTCTCTGGTTTTTCAATGGCGTCTTTTTGAAGGATAAGTCGAAAGTGCTGGTGAGCGCAGACGACAAAACAAAAGCTCTTCGCCAGTGGCGCTTCACTTCTGCAGACGAAATTGATGAGAAACTCGTGAAAAATTACGTTCTGGAGGCGATTGAAAACCAAAAGCAGGGCCGCGAAATAAAGCCCGCTAAAAACAAACCACTTGAAATTCCTGCCGAACTGAAAACGGCCTTGGAAAAAGATGGCGAAGCTGCTGACGCTTTCAAAAAGCTTACAAAAAGCAAGAAGCGAGAGTATGCCGACCACATTGCTTCCGCGAAAAGAGAGGCAACAAAAGAAAGCAGACTCGAAAAGATTCTGCCGATGATTCGCGAGGGAAAAGGACTGAATGATAAGTATAAATAGCTGAGAAAACTTCTAAAAATTTAGCGTCAACTGCCCATCAGCACCGACTGTTTCTTTGATATTCAAGTTGGAAACACTGATTCCTAACAATCGCACTGGCTTTTCCGGAAGAGGCTCCAGCAGCTTTTTCACAATATTGAAAAGGTCGTCTTTGAGTTTCACGAAGTCGTCAAATGTTTGACTGCGCGTGTTGATCTGAAAATCAGAATCTTTAATCTTGAGCGTCACCGTTTTGCCCATCAGGTCGTTCTTCTTCAATCGGTCGCTCACCTTTTCGGCAATTGGGAGTAGCTCACTTTCCATTTCTTCTCGCGTAGTTTTGTCCTGGCTAAAAGTGCGTTCGGCACCAACCGATTTTCGAATGCGATCGGGACGAACTGGCCGCCTGTCTTCTCCACGAGAAATCTGATAGTAGTAAGCCCCGGATTTCCCAAAGAGCCTCACGAGCTCGTGTCGGTCATAGCGTTGCAAATCAGCACCTGTAACAATGCCTTTGGACTTCATCTTCTCGGCCGTCACCTTGCCGATTCCGTGAAATTTTGAGATGGGAAGAGCCTTGATAAATTCGTCCACTCGCTCTGGAGGAATTAGTGCGAGTCCGTTTGGTTTGTTTAGATCCGAAGCGACCTTAGCAACAAATTTATTGATCGAAATTCCGGCAGACGCAGTGAGATTGGTTTCCTCAAAAATCCTCTGGCGTATCTCTTCAGCAATCATCGTAGCTGACTTCATTTGCTTTTTATTCTTGGTAACATCGAGGTAAGCTTCATCAAGCGATAACGGCTCAACCAGATCGGTGTAATCGAAGAATATCTCTCGAATCTGTTCCGAAACGGCCTTGTACTTCTCGAAGTCGGCTCTCACAAAAATCAGATGAGGGCAAAGTCTACTTGCTGTCACCGAAGGCATGGCGCTGTGCACTCCAAACTTTCTGGCTTCATAGCTCGCTGCCGCCACTACTCCCCGCTCCCGGGATCCACCCACGGCTATCGGTTTTCCTCTCAAATCGGGATTGTCGCGTTGTTCCACGGAGGCATAAAATGCGTCCATGTCCACGTGAATAATTTTCCGATAGCGTGGCTTTTCCATTTCACGCGAATATCGGGAGTTTTGGTTGATTGCTAGATGGTCCTCGCTTCGCTCGGATAGTTTGGAATATTCAGGAATTAAGCTTCTGATCTGGACAAATCCTGGAAGTGTTTGACGCGAGGTTTAAATCTCGCAGAGGCGCGAAGAGCGTTAAGTTGGCAGTACCCACAAAAAAAAAACCGTGCGGGGGTGGAGTCCGCACGGTTACTGATAGTTCTCTACTTCAAACTAGTTGAAGACGAGTAATCAACTCCAAATTTATAAATTACTGTAAAACAAATCCGTAGGAACAACAAGCCCCGAATTTGTCAGAGTTTTCTTACTTCTTAAAAGCTTCTGCAACAACCAGGTCTTTGGTGCCGTGGCTCCAGTCGTAAAAACCTTCTCCGCTCTTCACTCCCATTTTTCCTGCTGTCACCATGTTTACCAAAAGCGGGCAAGGAGCGTACTTTGGATTTCCGAAACCATCGTGCAGCACGTTCATAATGGAAAGGCAAACATCGAGACCGATGAAGTCAGCTAGCTGGAGTGGCCCCATCGGATGAGCCATTCCGAGTTTCATTACAGTGTCGATTTCTTCCACTCCAGCCACGCCTTCGTGAAGTGTGATGATAGCTTCGTTGATCATCGGCATCAGAATTCTGTTGGCCACAAAACCTGGATAATCGTTCACTTCAACCGGCACTTTACCGAGGTTTTTAGAAAGCTCCATAATGTCGCTGGTTACTTTATCGCTGGTTGCGTAACCGCGAATTACCTCAACCAACTTCATCACCGGCACTGGGTTCATGAAGTGCATTCCAATTACTTTATCGGGACGTTTCGTTTGAGCGGCAATTTTGGTAATCGAAATCGATGAAGTGTTGGTCGCCAGCACACAATCATCCTTAGTAAGCTCATCGAGCTGGGTGAATATTTTGAATTTCAAATCGGCATTTTCGGTTGCAGCTTCCACCACCAAATCCGCATTTTCAACACCTTTCTTCGTGTCGGTAAAGGTCGTGATGCGTTCGAGCGTGTTTTTCTTGTCGACTTCGGAGATCTTTTCTTTCTTGATCATCCGATCGAGGTTCTTGGTGATGGTTGCGATCGCCTTGTCGAGGCTGTCTTGCTTCACGTCAACCAAAGCAACTTCAAATCCGGTTTGAGCAAAAACATGAGCAATCCCGTTACCCATCGTTCCAGCTCCTATTACTGATATATTTTTCATGATTTTCTGAGTTTTTAGTGGAGCACAAAAGTAGGGTTTAGCGGGGATTAGGCAAGGATGATGGTAGTTGGAAGTAGAGACGGTTTTTCAGGTCGGAGAAGAATTGGGTCAAGGAGGTTGATTTGAGAGATAAGGTAGAGATAATGTTGAGAGAGGCATTAGTCAACTAGGCCTTGACTTTGGAATTTGAAGTTTGGTGCCTGAAACTCCTCGTAGACATAGTGGAGATAAAGTTGTGGTGTAAGTGGTTGTTGATACTTGAGTTTGAGAATTTGGTCGTAAATGCTGTTTTATCAGAAAACCTTAAATTAAGGTCCATTTTTCACCCTGAACATCAATACACTATGAAAGCCTACATCGAACTAAAAGACCTTGAGGTTTATCAGCTTTCGAGAAACTTGTCAACTCTCGCATGGGAAGTTTATTCGAAACTCGACTATCAGCAGAAAAAGATTATTGGCGATCAGTTTATCCGCTCGGTCGATTCTGTAGGTGCCAACATAGCAGAAGGATACGCACGCTATCACTATCTCGACAAAGCTCGCTTCTATCACTTTTCTCGCGCCTCACTTTCGGAAGCTCTGGAACATTGGTCCGAACTTTTGTTGGAAAGATCGATCATTCATCAACCCACATTCGAACAACTCAAAAGTATTCATCGGGTGCTTGAAGTCAAACTAAACAACTTCATCACTGCAACCTACAAAAACGCCAAAAACAAAAAACGTAAATAGCTCATCGCCATCTACAACCCATAAAATCGAAAGCATGTCTTAGGCCAGAGAATTTAGCTCGACCTAACGCCCAAAACAACTTTATATCCACCTTATCTCTCATTTCTAAGCGAAGCGAAGAAAAGATTGTCTCCATAAAACTGAGCCTTGCGAAGTTTTAAAACCTCAACGTCAACCCTATCCTCTTTCTCCCTTCATCCACCTCTGTAACTTTCACCTTCAACTGTTGATGTAACGCCAGCACCTCTGCCGGATTCGAAATGAACCTGTCAGTGATTTGAGAAATGTGTAGCAAGCCATTCTCCTTGATTCCGAGATCTACGAATGCTCCGAAATTTGTGATGTTTGAAACGATGCCCGGCAAAACCATTCCTTCGCGAACTTCTGAAATGGAGGAAATTTCTTTGGAGAAACTGAAAACCTGAGCAACGCTCCTTGGATCTCGACCGGGTTTGGCGAGTTCTTCAAGAATGTCTTTAACTGTAGGTAATCCAACTTCCTCAGAGGTAAAATCTTCCGGATTCAACTTTTCCAATAGCGACTTGCTGCCGGTAAGGTCGGAAACTGAAACGCTCAACTTTTTCGCCATCTTTTTCACCACAAAATAGCTCTCGGGGTGAACGGCACTGTTGTCGAGAGGATTCTTCGCGTCAGCAATTCGAAGGAAACCTGCGGCCTGCTCGAAGGCTTTTGCTCCCAGCCTTGGGACTTTCTTCAACTCCTCTCGGCTAGAGAAGGCTCCGTTTTCAGATCTGTAATCGACAATGTTTTGAGCGAGTGAAGGACCTAGTCCTGATACGTAAGCCAGCAAATGTTTTCCGGCTGTGTTTAGCTCCACACCAACGCTGTTCACGCAGCTCTCTACTGTTTCGTCAAGACGCTTTTTCAACTTAGCCTGATCCACATCGTGTTGGTACTGTCCTACTCCAATGGCCTTGGGGTCGATCTTTACCAGTTCGGCCAGCGGATCCATCAGTCTGCGGCCAATCGATACAGCTCCGCGTACGGTGACATCGTAGCTGGGAAATTCTTCTCTGGCAATTTTGCTTGCCGAGTAAACTGAAGCTCCGTCTTCGTTCACGATAAAAACTTTTACTTCCCGATCGAAGCGCGTTTTCTGAATCAGATTTTCGGTTTCTCTTCCGGCAGTTCCATTTCCCACTGCAATTGCTTCAATTTTGTAGGCATTCACCAATCCTGCAATTTTTGAAGAAGCTTTTTGGAATTCTCGCTGAGGTGGATGCGGATAAATCGTTTCGTTGTGCAGCAGCGAGCCGTGCTCATCGAGGCAAACGACTTTACAACCGGTGCGAAAACCGGGATCGATGGCCAAAATTCGTTTTTGCCCAAGTGGCGGAGCGAGGAGGAGCTGTCGTAAATTGGTCGAAAAGACATCAATTGCACTGTCATCCGCTTTTTCTTTTGATGAGTTTTTAAACTCTGTTTCTATCGATGGTTTTAGTAATCTTTGGTAAGCGTCTTTAACAGCCTCTTCCACCAGGCTTCCGGTTTCGCTGTTGTTTTTCACGAAAACCCGGTTCAGCTGGTCGAGCGCTTTCTCTTTATCCGGGCCGATGGAAACACGCAGAATGCCTTCAGCCTCTGCTCTTCGGATGGCCAGTAATCGATGCGATGGAATTCTGCTCAAGCGCTCACTGAACGAAAAATAATCTTTGTATTTCTGGCCTTCTTCCTCTTTTCCCTTCACCAGTTTCGCTGAGATGTCGGCATATTTTTCAAATTGATATCTGACCTTGTTTCTGGCAAGTTCATTTTCATTTACCCATTCGGCAATGATGTGCTGAGCTCCTTCAATTGCTTCTTCAACAGAACTCACTTCCTTGTTGGTAAACCGCTGAGCTTTTTGTTTCAAGTTGGGTTCCCGCTGAGCCATGATGATTTTCGCCAACGGCTCGAGTCCGTTTTCTCGGGCGACCACACCTTTGGTTTTTCGCTTAGGCTTAAAAGGCAGATAAATATCCTCCAGCTTGTTAGCATCCCAGGTGGAGTTGATCTCCGACTCTAGTTCTTTATTTAGAACTTCTTGCTCCTTAAGAGATTTCAGTATAAAGTCTTTTCGTTTTTCGAGGTCGTTGAAATACTGAAGTTTGTCCCGAAGGTTGGTGATTTCCACCTCATCCAGTCCACCGGTTTGTTCTTTTCGGTAGCGACTGATAAACGGCACTGTGGCTCCTTCCGAAAGGAGATCGACAGTCTTTGCTACCTGGCTTGTTTTAAGCGAAAGCTCGCGCGAAATGAGTTCAACTATTTGCATGGCGCAAATATGGGGAAAGGGCGGAAATTGCGGTTTCTTAAGAAAAAGCTACTTTGTAATCCACAATAAAAAACTCAAAAACAATGAAAATTCTACACGTAGGTTCTTCCGGAATTGTGGGACGGGCCGTTAAAAAAGAGCTTTCCAAAAGACACGAAATAATTGAAGCCAACCGCTCTTCGGGAGACTTAAGGGTAGACATGACTGACCCAGACTCAATCAAGGAGATGTACAGCCAGGTTTCCGAATTTGACGCGCTCGTGGTGACTGCCGGTGGCGGACACTTCGGCCCGCTAAAGAACATGACTACCGAAGAAGCCCGGAAAGGCCTGGACAGCAAAATGCTCGGCCAGATCAATTTGGTTTTGCTCGGTCAGGATAATATTAATCCAGGCGGGAGTTTCACACTTACTTCCGGAATTCTGGCTGACGACCCAATCAAAAACGCATCGATCGTTAGTCTGGTAAACGGTGGCCTCAACAGTTTTGTGAAAGCCGCTGCCATGGAAATGGAAAACGGGACGCGAATAAACATCGTCAGCCCAGGACTCGTGGAAGACTCTTTTGACGAACTGCGCGATGTTTTCCCCGGGCATGTTCCGGCAAAAATGTGGGATGTAGCTATGGGCTACGTGAAATCCGTGGAAGGAGGCATAAACGGAGAGATAGTTCGAGTTTTTTAATCAACCTCTCTTACTTCCCGATCTAAATTCACAATATCTTCCAGCTCAGTTTAATTCGTTAAAAAAGCCAACTGTTAGTCCAGGGCAACTGCGGATTAGATTGCAGAATTCTTATTTTTACCACAAGCACAACTATTTATACAGACCATGAAAGAACCGACTAGACTCTTCGATTTCCCGCATTATCAGCTTGCAAAGCAGCCACTTGAAAAAAGTCTCGTGAGCAATTTCGAAGGCAAATGGCAATCGATAAGTACGAAGGAATTTGTTGATCAAATCAATTTGGTCAGCAAAGGATTGCTCGAAATGGGCGTGAAGCCGGGAGACAAAATCGGTTTGATTTCGCACAACAACCGAATGGAGTGGAACATCATGGACCACGGGATTCTGCAAATTGGCGCCATCGATGTGCCGATTTACCCCACCATGTCGGAGCGCGACTACGAGTACATTTTCAACCATGCGGAGCTCACCTACTGCTTTGTTTCCAATGAAGAGCTTTTCGAAAAAGTGCAAAACATCCGCGACAAGGTTCCTTCGCTGCAAGGCGTTTACACGTTTGAGCACGTGAAAGGTGCCGAGCGCTGGGTAAAGGTGATGGAAAAAGGAAAACAGGGAAATCAGGACGAAGTCGAAAAAATAAAAGACTCCATCAAGGAAGATGACCTGGCGACTCTAATCTACACTTCGGGAACTACCGGAACTCCGAAAGGTGTGATGCTCACGCATAAAAACATTGCCAGCAACGCCACCTGTTCGGTAAAACGTCTGCCTCTGATGGAAGAAGGCGAAGGCCGAACGCTGAGCTTCTTGCCAGTGTGCCATATCTACGAGCGAATGCTGCATTACCTCTACATGTACAATTGCTCCACGATCTATTTTGCCGAAAGTCTCGAAACAATCAAGGAAGATCTGAACAGAAGTCAGCCGCATATTTTCACGGCCGTGCCGCGACTCCTCGAAAAATTCTACGATGGAATTGTAGCCAAAGGATCGGAGAACAAAGGAATTAAGAAAGCACTTTTTATGTGGGCCGTAAATCTCGCTTTAAAGTGGGAGCCAGACAGACAAAACGGTGGCTGGTACGAATTTAAACTGGGCATTGCGCGCAAGTTGATTTTCTCCAAAGTGAAAGCTGCACTCGGGCTCACCAACATCAAGGCTGTGGCATCGGGAAGTGCTGCACTTCAACCGAGACTCGCTCGCTTCTTCAACGGAGCTGGAATTCCGGTTTACGAAGGTTACGGTCTTACCGAGACTTCACCGGTAATTGCTGTTAACACAGAGCGCGAACCCGGAATGCTCAGAATTGGCACAGTCGGAAAACCCATCGACAAAGTGGAGGTGAAAATTGCCGAAGACGGTGAGATTCTCTGCAAAGGACCTAACGTGATGATCGGTTACTACAAACAGCCCGATAAAACAGCCGAAGTATTAAAAGACGGCTGGTTCCACACTGGAGATATTGGTGAACTTTCCGATGATGGCTTCCTCAAAATCACCGACAGGAAGAAAGAGATTTTCAAAACTTCCGGTGGAAAATACATTGCTCCACAGCTTCTGGAAAACAAAATGAAGGAGTCGCTCTTTATCGAGCAAGTGATGGTTGTTGGAGAAGCACAAAAATTCCCCGCAGCGATCGTTGTTCCTTCTTTTGATGCACTTAGAACCTGGTGCAAACAGCACGACATGGAATATCCGGGAGATCAGGAAGTGTGCAACAATCAACGAATCAAGGATCGCATTTGGAAAGACGTTGAGAAGGCGAATAAAACTTTTGGCCGCTGGGAGCAAGTAAAAGTGATCGAATTGGTTTGTGATCCTTTCACGATTGAAAATGGAATGCTCACACCAACGCTCAAGCTCAAGAGAAAACCAATTTTAGAAAAATACCAGGAGCTTATCAATTCGATTTACAACGTCTAGCAATCATGAAAGCTCTTCGAATTCTAATCCTGATTTTACTCGGCTCTCAGCTCTCCTTTGGGCAAAGTGAATTCTACTTCCCTCCAACTGATGGCAGTGAGGAGTGGGAAACAATGGATTTCACTGAGCTCGGATGGTGCCAGGAACGAGTAGATTCGCTCTACAACTTTCTGGAAGAGCACAACACCAAAGGGTTCATCGTGCTAAAAAACGGTAGAATCGTTCTCGAACAATACTTTGGAACGTTCACTCAGGATTCCTCCTGGTACTGGGCATCTGCTGGAAAGAGCCTTGCGGCATTTTTGGTCGGCCTGGCTCAGGAGCAAGGACACCTGGACATTGACGATCCAACCTCCGACTACCTTGGTGAAGGCTGGACTTCCTGCACTCCCGAACAAGAGAATTTCATCACGGTCAAAAATCAAATTTCAATGACTACGGGTCTCGACTACGAAGTTGAAGACCTCGATTGTTTGGAACCCGAATGCCTGCAGTTTGGCACTTTTGCCGGTGAACAGTGGTATTATCACAACGCACCTTATCGACTGGTGCAGGATGTTGTAGCCAACGCCACTGGCCAAACCTTTAACCAATGGACTCAAAGTGCACTGGGTAGCGAAATTGGGATGGGTGGACTATGGCTGAATTACGTCCGTTTCAGCAAAACCAGAGACTTCGCCCGATTTGGACTTTTGATGGACGCTGGTGGAGTTTGGGCCGGAGACACCATTATGCACGATCAGGAATATTTCAATCAAATGATCACTTCGTCCCAGGACCTAAACCAGGCTTACGGCTACCTCTGGTGGCTCAATGGTCAGGACAACTTCATGCTTCCTGGTTTTACTTTCACCTTCCCCGGCCAGTTAGTTAACAGCGCTCCGGAAACGATGTATGCGGCACTGGGCAAAAACGATCAGAAAATTTATGTGGTTCCCGACCAAAACATTGTCGTGATCCGTATTGGAAATGCCGCAATTGACGACCTCGCTGCGGTAACTCTTTTCGACTCACAACTATGGACTGAGCTGAGCAACATGGATTGTGAAACCTCGGTGAGAGAGTTGGATAAAAGACAAATAGGAATTTTTCCGAACCCTGCCAGAGATGAACTTTTCATACAAGGAATTACAGGTCAAAGTCCTATCCGAATCCAAATCACGAATCTTCAGGGCCAGGTGGTGATGAAAAAAACTCAGAGTCCAAAAAGCGTCTTACGGATAGACGAATTGAAACCAGGGAACTATTTCATTCAACTTTTTGACGGAAAAAACCGGGAAAGCTTTCCGTTTATCATCACCCGATGATCAACCAAAAATCATCACCTTTGCGCTCCTATGCCCGAATGGATTCAATTTTTAGCCGACCTCGACAGAGATCTTTTTCTCTTTTTGAACGACATCAGAGCTGACTGGCTCGACCGACCTATGTACATTCTCACAAAAGGCTGGGCCTGGGCATGGGTTTATCCAATTGTGATCTGGTTTATGGCAAAGCACTACGGCTGGAGGACTGCTGTAGCCTCGGTGTTGGGAGTTGCTCTCGTCATCACTTTTGCAGATCGCGGATCGGTAGAACTTTTCAAGGAAGTTTTCCAGCGACTGCGACCAAGTCACAATCCTTTGCTAGAAGGCCAGGTCCATCTGGTAACCAACTTTGACGGTGAAATTTACAAAGGCGGAAAGTTCAGTTTTGTTTCATCCCACGCCTCGAACTATTTTGGCCTGGCCACTTACTTTTCACTCATACTCGGAAAGTACAACCGGAAGTGGTGGTTTTGGATGATGCTCTGGGCACTGGCAGTTTCGTACACCCGCATCTACCTTGGCGTTCACTACCCTGGAGATATTTTCGTTGGGGCACTTTTCGGCATGCTTTGCGGTTCAACTGCCTTTTTGATCGTTAGATTGGTGATCAATAAAATTCCAAAACTCAACAATCTATGAACCTGATTTTGGCTGTTTTCATTGGAGGTGGGCTCGGCAGTGTTTGTCGCTATGCCCTCTCGTTGTGGACGCGCACCTGGGGATTTCAATTGCCAATGGGAACGCTTTTGTCTAATATTTTGGCTTGCGTAGTATTGGGGCTTGCAGTGGGAGCTCTACAAGACAAACTCTACAGCCAAAACTTTATCGGCACTCTCGTAATCGTAGGGTTTTGCGGTGCTTTTAGCACTTTCAGCACATTTAGTTTCGAAACACTGCAACTGATAAAAACCGGTCATTTTTGGGTAGCTGCAGCAAATGTGATCATCAGCCTCTTTACCTGTCTGATCATCTTGTGGTGGCTCATGAAGAAATCGTAAACTTATCTGCAACTACTTTCACTTTCTACACCCTCTCTGTACCTTTGCTGTGAACTAATTTGTTTTCTGGAATGCTTCGTTCTTCTGCCATTTTTTTGATTGCCTTCGCAATTTCACTAAGTACTTTTTGTCAATCTAACGAGACCACAAAACCAAAACTCATAGTAGGGATTGTTGTCGACCAAATGCGCTACGACTACCTGGAGCGCTTTTCACACCTTTTCGGAGAAGATGGGTTTAAAAGATTGATGAATGAAGGAGCCAATTTTCACAATCACCATTTTTCATACGCTCCCACCTACACTGGTCCTGGCCATGCATCCATCTACTGTGGCACAACTCCGGTCGTTCACGGAATCATAGGCAACGACTGGTATGACAGAAAGCTTCAACGAGAAATTTACATCACAGAAGATTCAACCCTAACAGGAACAGGCACCGAAAGCAGTGCCGGGCAGATGGGGCCTCACAAATTGCTCTCCACTACACTCTTGAACGAGCTCGAAAACTTTACTGCTGGTGAATCGAAAACCATTGCGATCTCTATGAAAGATCGAGGTGCGATTATGCCTGCCGGTGGAAATGCAGATGCAGCCTATTGGTTTGTCGGAGGCGATGAGGGCAACTGGATCAGCAGCTCGCATTACCTAGACCAACTTCCGGATTGGGTGAATGACTTCAACGAGCAAAAAAGAAAAGACCAATTGCTCAGTGGTGAGTGGAATTTGCTTTTTGAAAAGGAACGCTACAAACCGTATCGGGCAGATAACAATCCTTACGAGTACAATTTTCGAGAGATGATTCGCCCGGCTTTCCCTTACGAATTGTCAAAGCTTCGCGAAAGCAATGGCAACTTCGATCTTCTCAAATCCACTCCTTCGGGAAATACCTACACCACAGAGTTTGCCATCTCGGCACTGGTAAATGAAAACATGGGAACCGATGACATCACTGATTTTCTGTCTGTGAGCTACTCGGCAACGGATTATCTAGGCCATCAGTTTGGCCCGTACTCACTCGAAATTCAAGATACTTATGCGCGCTTCGACAGAGACATTGCCAACTTGTTGAAAGAGCTCGACAAAAAGGTTGGAAAGGGCAATTACACTGTTTTTCTTACAGCCGACCATGGAGCCGTCCCCAACCCCGCATTTCTCAAGGATGAGGGACTGCCGGCAGACTACCTACCTTACCACGACCTTATCAACAAAATCGAATCTGGACTTAGTTCAAAGTATGGCGAGGGCGAGTGGGTAGAGTATTTTACCAACAATCAGATTTATCTCAATCGAAAATTGATCACCTCTAAAAAGCTCGACCTGGCTCAAGTTTCTCAGGAAGTGGCAAACATCGCCATTGAGTTTGAAGGGATTTCAAACGTTTCAACTGCTCACCAACTTCATTCTGCAGCTCAGGATGGAATTGCTCAAATCATAAAAAGCGGACATCACCAAAAACGCTCCGGTGAAGTAGCTCTCGTAGTGGCCCCGGGATGGCTCACCTCCTACTCTTACCAGGGAACAACTCACGGAGCTCCTTACAGCTACGACACTCATGTTCCTCTGATCTTTTTTGGGCACTCCATCCAGTCGCTGGATAGTTTTAAACCTACTTATATTAAGGACATTGCTCCTACAATTTCGGCCATCTTACGAATGAGTCAAACGAGTGGCTGCACTGGAAATCCGATAAAAGGCCTTTTCAGTCGTTGATAATCCCAGCAGGCTTTTGTTTATTTACCTAAAATTTAGCGCATGATTCGTTACACCGTTAGCTATCAAAAGCCCCACAGACAATTCATCGATTTTGAAGCTGAGTTTCCACACGATGGAAGTGAAAAGCTCAACATCCAGCTGCCTGCATGGAGGCCCGGCCGCTACCAACTCGGTGACTTTGCAAAAAATATTCAGCAGTGGAAAGCTTTCGACAAAAACGGAAACGCTCTGGCCTTTCGCAAAAAGACCAAAGACCTTTGGGAGGTTGACGCAAAGGATCTAGACTCGGTAAGGGTTGAGTACAACTACTACGCAAGCGAGCTGAATGCCGGATCGACTTTTTTAGACGGATCGCTTTTTTACATCAATCCCGTTAATTGCTTTCTCTACTTACCAGAAAATCAGGAGCAGGAATTTGAAATCAATCTGGAACTTCCTGAAGATTACGAAGTGGCAACAGGAATGCCCAAAACCGGAAAGCATACACTAAAAGCAAAGGACACGCAACAAGTGATGGACTGTCCGCTGATGGCTAGCGCAAACCTACAGCACGAAACATACGAGGTGGAAGGAAAAACTTACCACATCTGGATCAATGGCTCCCATCACCTGAAAATTGAAAATGTCAGAGACGAATTTGCGGCTTTCACAGCTTCTCAAGTCCACGCCTTTGGCGGCATACCTTGTGACGATTACCATTTTCTTTTTCACTTTCTGCCCTACTTTGTTTACCACGGTGTGGAGCACTGCAACTCCACGGTGATCACGCTTGGGCCAGCACCAGAGCTTTCAAAAAAGAACCTCTACGATGAATTTTTGGGAATCAGCAGTCACGAGCTTTACCACACCTGGAATATCAAAAACATTCGCCCGGCTGAAATGATGCCCTACGACTTCACGAAAGAAAACTACTCGAGACTGGGCTACGTGGCCGAAGGTGTGACAACCTACATGGGCGACCAGTTTTTGATTCGCAGTGGAGTTTACAACGAGCAGGAATACTTCGGTCAGTTCAACAAGCAACTGCAAAAACACTACGACAACCCCGGACGACACAATCTTTCTGTGGCCGATTCTTCTTTCGACACCTGGCTCGATGGCTATGCCAAGGGAGTTCCTGGCAGAAAAGTTTCGATCTACACCGAAGGATGTCTGATCGCTTTCATCTGCGATGTAAAACTGATGCAGCTTTCAGGAAATAAAAAGTCGCTCGACAATGTGATGCGCAGACTCTACGAAGAGTTTGGCCAGAAAGAAAAAGGCTACACCGAAGCAGACTACAAGAGAATCATAGAAGAAGTCGGTGGAGAATCCTTCGATGATATTTTCGACAACCTCGTTTGGGGAACAGAAGACTTCACACCTTACCTGGAACGTGCGATGAATTACCTCGGCTGGGAACTCACCGAGCACGACAACCACAGCTTTGTGACCTCTCACTGGGGAACCAAATTGAACAACGAAGGGCTCGTTGTGGATATTTATCCAGAGTCACCGGCCGATCTTGGCGGGCTGTGCATCAACGATGAAGTGGTATCGGTCAACGGATTTGTTCCAGATAAAAACGAAGACGACTGGGCGCGATTTGTAAGTGCCGACATGCCTCGAGTAGTAGTGAAAAGAAGAGGTGTTTTAAAGGAGCTGATGATTCCGGTAAAAGACGAAGATCGCTTTTATAAAGTGAGAAAGGTGCAGGTTGATCCAGAATCGAATGAATCACAAAAAGCCGCCCACCATTTTTGGAGACATAGGCATTAAAAATTCCAAACGCTCGAGCTTGCTCAATCCCTAAATTTCCCAATTACCCCAATACCGTAATTCCCGAATTGCATTTTTATGTCTGTTCACACAGTAGATTGACTGAGCAAGAAAGTTCGAGAGCAAGGTGATATGCTGAGCTTGTCGAAGTACTTGCGCAGTTTTGGAAATCAAGGAGTTCACTTTCGTGAATGACCGTTTTCAAAACAAGCCCGCCTACCGGCAGGCAGGCGTAACGCAGCTATCGGAATTTCCAGATCACTCCAATTCTCCCATAAAAGCGAACTGAACGATGTTAGCTCCCATCTTCAGTGCTTTCTCGCGGATGTCTTCAGGATCCTTGTGCACTTCGTAATCCTCCCAACCATCACCAAGATCTGACTCATAGGTGTAAAAGCAAACGAGCCTTCCTTTGTAAATGAGACCAAAACCCTGTGGTGGTTTTTCATCGTGCTGATGCACCTTTGGCGGCCCATCGGGGAAGTTGAACTTTTGGTGGTAGATCGGGTGATCGAAAGGCAACTCGATAAACTCCAGCTCCGGAAACACCTTTTTCATCTGTGGTCTGAGAAATTTGTCGAGACCGTAGTTATCGTCCACGTGCAAAAACCCACCGCTGATAAGATAGTTTCTTAGATTTTCGGCCTCTGCCTGAGAAAACACCACATTTCCATGGCCGGTCATATGAATCAGTGGATAGTTGAATAAATCCGGACTTCCGACTTCCACGTAGTTTGGCTCAGGATTGATGTTGGTTCCGAGTTGCTTGTTGCTAAACTCAATTAGGTTGGGCACACTCGTTGGGTTGGCATACCAATCTCCCCCACCCTTGTATTTCAAAATTCCCAATTGATAATTTGAGGCTTGTTGAGCTGAGATAGAAAAACTGGCAAAAACCAAACAAATAAAAATGCAGATTCGCTTCATAACAATCATTAATCGCTCAAATTTAAAGTTTATTTTGGGGTGGATTTGGTCAAAAATCAGACTTTTCCAATTCATTTTCAACACTTACCGAAACGCCCTCAATGCCAGAGTTTTCCTACAAAAGACCAATTGGTAAATCAATTCTGAAATTCTATATTTGCGCCTTGTTAATTTTTAAACCCTTAATTAAATGCAGAATAAGAGCGCAATTTGGATTTTTACCATTTTATTGGCAATAGCCACGCTGTATAGCATTTCTCTGAGTTTTGTTTCGAGCAGCTACGAACAAGAAGCTGAAAACTACGCAAAGCAATATGAAGATTCGCTGAGATCCGTTGGATTGGAAGGACCTCGCCTGGACTCCGCACTCCGAGTTGAAAAACGCAAATTCTTGCGCGACAGCTCTAATGCAGAGATTTATCCAGTTCTCGGTCTTACCTATCAGGAAGTGAAGGAGAATGAGCTCAACCTCGGGCTTGACCTGCAAGGTGGAATGAGCGTAACGCTCGAAGTTTCCGTTCCAGAATTGGTGAAAAAACTGGCTGACTACAGTGAAAACCCTCAGTTTACAGAGGCACTCAACAACGCCAAGCAACGTCAGACTAACTCTCAGGCACCATTCATCGACTTGTTTGAGCAAGAGTGGAATGCACTAAACACTGACCTCGACCTTTGGAGAATATTCAACAACATCGAAACTGGAGACAAGTTCCCTCCGGGGACTTCTGACGAAGAAGTGTTTAACATCCTGCGCGAAGAAGCAAAGGCTGCCATCAACAACACTGAAAATATTATCAGAAAGCGTATCGACCGCTTCGGTGTTGCTCAACCACTGGTTCAAAAGCAACAGTTTTCAGGACGAATTCTCGTTGAGCTTCCAGGTGTGGACGATAGAGAGCGCGTGCGTTCAACGCTGAAGTCTACTGCGAACCTCGAGTTCTGGGAGACTTACATCAACAACCCGATTGTTACACAACTGGTAGATGTAAACGAAATGCTCGCTCGTGAGCAATATCCAGATGCTTTCGACACTACCGCTACCGACACCACTGAAGTGGCAGAGAGTGACACGCTGGATGTAGACACTGACGAATTGGCTCAGGAGGCTGATTCTGTTCAGCAAGACACTACAGATAGCGACATCGACATGTCAGGTACCGAAGACGAAGATCTCGACCTTACTCAAGATGAAGAAGGCGAGACCGAAAGCGATGAAATGACTGAAGAGCAGAGAAAACGTTCGTTCTTCTTTGCTGCTGCACCGCATTCACTTTTGAAAGCTGAAATCCAGGGTGGATCGCCAGTTGTAGGCTGGGCCAATTCCGCGGATACTGCTCAGGTTAATAAATACCTTAACAAACCCGAAGTTAAGAACATGCTTCCTGCAGACCTGCGTTTGATGTGGGCTGCAAAAGAAGATTCAAGAAACTACATCGGAAAGCCGCTCTTTGCACTTTATGCTATTAAAGATGAATCGGGCCGCGGTAAGCCAAAACTCGATGGAGAGTCGATTACAGATGCCAGCACGCAGTTCGACCAGTTTGGTCAGGTTGCTGTAAGCATGTCGATGAACCCTGAAGGTACACGCATTTGGAGAGAGATGACTGAAGTAGCTGCTCCTGACAACCACATTGCTATTGTGATGGACAATCTGGTTTACTCAGCTCCACAGGTAAATGAGCCGATTCCAAATGGAAGCTCTCAAATTACACTTGGTGGAACTCAGTCCAGAGAACAGCAAATGGCTGAGGCGGACGACCTCACCAACTTGCTGAAGGCTGGTGCTCTTCCTGCTCCTGCAACAATCGTTGACGAAACCATTGTTGGTCCGTCACTCGGTGCCGACAACATCAACAGCGGTTTGATGTCATTTGTTATCGCACTTTTGGTAGTGCTACTTTACATGATTTTCTATTATAAAGGTGCCGGTCTGGTTTCTGACATTGCCCTCATCGCCAACTTGTTTTTCCTGGTGGGTGCGCTTGCATCGCTGCATGCAGCACTTACACTACCTGGAATTGCCGGTATCGTTTTGACAATCGGTATGGCGGTGGATGCCAACGTTCTTATTTATGAGCGTATTCGAGAAGAAATGAGACTCGGAAAAGGTTTGACAGTAGCCATCAAAGACGGTTACAACAAAGCTTATTCTGCGATTGTCGATGCCAACATCACAACTTTGTTGACAGCGATCATCCTTTTCTCTTTCGGTTCTGGAGCCATCAAAGGTTTCGCTACCGTACTTATCATCGGTATTTTCACTTCACTGTTTTCAGCTATTGTGATCACTCGTTTGATTTTTGACGGAAGGCTGAAAAAGAAGAAAGCGATCACTTTTGCATCTTCAATCACCAAGAATTGGTTTACCAATATCAATTTCGACTTCCTCGGCAAGAGAAAAGTATTCTATGCCATTTCAGGAATAATCATTGTCATTGGAATTATCTCGCTTTCTACAAAGGGCCTCAACATGGGACTCGACTTTGAGGGAGGTAGATCTTATACAGTAGAATTTGAAGAGCCTATCACTCTTAAAGAGTTGAGGTCAGAGTTGACCGCCAACTTCACAAGAGAAGATGGAAGTAAAGGAAACCCAGAAGTGAAATTCCTCGGTACTTCAGGTCAGCAGGTGAAAATCACTACTAGCTACCTCATCAGCAGCGAAGACGAAAACGCTGACTCTATGGTTCGCAATGCTATGATCGAAGGTCTGGGTGTTGTTGGAAAAGACTACAAAATCATTGCTGAGGCAAAGGTTGACCCAACCATTTCTGACGATTTCAGAACGGAGGCTACTTACGCTACTATATTCACGCTTCTTGTAGTGTTCCTCTACATTTTCTTCCGATTCAGAAAATGGCAGTTTGGACTTGGCGCGCTCATCGCACTTACTCACGATGTTATTATCGTTCTTTCACTGTTCAGTATTTTCTACGGAATTCTGCCTTTCTCGCTTGAAATCGATCAGGCGTTCATTGCAGCAATTTTGACAGTGATCGGTTACTCGATCAACGATACCGTGGTTGTGTTTGACCGAATCAGGGAGTTCCTTGCAGGTCACAAAAGTTCGAACCAAAAAGTAGTGGTAAATGACGCTCTGAATCAAACCCTGAGCCGTACCATCAACACCTCGATGTCTACTTTCGTTGTGTTGCTCACTATCTTCCTCTTTGGAGGTGAAACCATTCGCGGATTTGCGTTCGCCCTTATGATTGGTGTGGTAGTCGGTACTTACTCATCACTGTTTGTAGCTTCGCCAATTGTGGTAGACTTCACGAAACAACTTCTCGACAAAAACAAAAAGGACTAGGCTCCTTTTCAAGAATAGATTAAAGTCCTGGCGGAATTTTTCGTCAGGACTTTTTTTTGCACAAAACCAACTTGCATTTGTAAACAGTACGGCTATTAAATTCCTACTTTTGCATCCGCTATGGGCACAGGTGAAATCATTTTAATTTTTCTTATTTACCTCATCTTTTTTGGGGCTAAAGGCATTCCATCTCTGGCCAGAAACCTGGGCAGAACGATTCGCTATTTCAAGGATGCCACGAACGATATTCAGAATGATATTATGAATAGCACCAACGATGTGCGCAAGAGTGGCGACAACATCCGAAAGGAAATTGAGAAGCCATTTCGGGATGAGCCTAAAAACTCTCAGAAATCTTCTTCTTCTTCTTCTGAACAAACAGATCAGAAATCAAAAAACGATTAAGCTAAGGGCATGGAGTACTTACTTCTGATCTTAGGACTGGCAACACTCATAGCTGGTGGTGAGCTTTTGGTGAGAGGAGCTGTGGGCATTGCTCTAAAGGCAAAAGTGCCGTCAGTAATCGTGGGGCTTACCATCGTTTCTTTTGGAACTTCAGCCCCTGAGCTCATCATCAGCCTGCAAGCTGTGTTGAGCAACAATCCAGACATTTCAATTGGTAACGTGATTGGGTCCAACATCGCTAACCTCGGCCTTGTGCTTGGCCTTACAGTTATCATTCTACCTATGCCTTTTGAGAAGAGCATTTTACGAAAAGACTGGCCTTACATGATGGGGTCAACGGTTCTACTTTGGGTGTTCTTGCTTGACAATCAACTGAGTTTTATCGAAGGACTTCTGCTGATCATTGGGCTGGCCATCTACATTCTTTTCATGATCAGGAGGGCCAGAAGTGGCCGAATCCCCCTGTCGGTAGTTGAGGAAGTAGAAGACTTTTCTGGAGCCAAATCAAAACCTTACTGGCTGCTTCTTCTGTTTTTGGTCTTATCGAGTGTTGGCCTTCATTTTGGCTCAGAGTGGTTTCTCGATGGAGCAATAGACATCGCCAAAAATTATGGATTGAGCGACAGAGTAATTGGCGTAACCATTGTCGCTTTTGGTACCTCCACACCAGAGTTGGCAGCTTCTGTAATTGCAGCAGTTAAAAAAGAAATGGACATTTCGCTGGGGAACCTCGTTGGATCAAATATTTTCAATATTCTCTCAGTGCTGGGGATTACGGCTATGATCAAGCCACTGGTTGTCTCTGAACAGACCTTGAACTTTGACATTTACTGGATGGCTGGTGTGGCGCTCATTCTTTTGCCCATCATGCTGACAAGCAAAAAGATCAATCGCTTTCACGGACTCCTGCTTCTAATCATCTACGTGCTCTACATCTACTTTGTACTCTAAGAAAAAGGCACCTCTGCACATTTTCCGCTAGCTGATCGTTTCTAATTACCTTTGTTCACAAACACGAATAAATATGTCCGTACATAAAAAGGTGAAGCGCGTGACCACCAACGTGCTTCAGGAAATGAAAAACAATGGCGAAAAGATCGCGATGCTGACGGCTTACGATTTTTCTATGGCTAAAATTGTAGACGATGCCGGAATTGACGTGATCCTGGTTGGCGACTCTGCCTCCAACGTGATGGCGGGACACGAAACGACTCTTCCCATCACGCTTGATCAAATGATTTACCACGCATCGGCTGTTGTTCGAGCAATCAATCGTGCTCTTGTCGTTGTCGACCTACCTTTCGGTTCTTATCAGGGAAACAGCAAGGAAGCCCTCACCTCTGCCATTCGCATCATGAAAGAGTCAGGTGCTCACGCAGTGAAGATGGAAGGCGGTAGTGAAATTGAGGAATCGATTCGCAGAATTCTTTCTGCTGGAATTCCAGTTATGGGTCACCTGGGGCTCACTCCTCAATCGATCTACAAGTTTGGAACATACGTAGTTCGCGCTCGCGAAGAGGAAGAAGCTGAAAGGCTCATCTCCGATGCGAAGGTGCTCGAAGAAGCCGGTTGCTTTTCAATCGTCCTCGAGAAAATCCCGGCTAAGCTTGCGAAGAAAGTAGCCAAAGCGGTGAATATTCCAATCATTGGAATTGGTGCCGGGGGAGATGTGGACGGACAGGTGCTGGTGATTCACGACATGCTCGGAATCACACAGGAATTTAGCCCGCGCTTTTTGAGGCGATATCTCGACATGGGCGACCAAATGCACAAAGCCATTGAAAATTACGTTGGCGACATACGCAAAGGCGATTTTCCCAACGAAGACGAACAATATTAAAAACAGCTGTCTGATGAGACTGACAGCATTTTGCTGATCCCCTGAGGGTCAAAATCAATTTTGTAAAACAAAAAAGAACACAATTAGATGGCCTGGAAAAAACAACCAAAAGAGCCTATCGTCTTGAGCAACGTAGACAATCTGCGAGTGCTTTTTGAAGACAACCACATTGTAGCCGTAAACAAACGCAACTCCGATATCATCCAGAGTGATATCTCCGGTGATCCGGTACTTTGCGACACCGTGAAAGAATACATTCGGGTGAAGTACAATAAGCCAGGGAAAGCTTTCATCGGAACCGTTCACCGTCTCGACCGACCAGTAAGTGGAGTGATTTTGTACGCAAGAACAACAAAGGCACTCAACCGACTCGCCAACATGTTTAAGTACCGTGAGGTGCAAAAGACCTACTGGGCAGTGGTGAAAAATCCGCCACCCGAAGCGGAAGGACGAGTAGTGAACTACCTCATTAAGAATCAAAAACTGAACAAGTCATTCGCACACCCGGAACCTTGCGATGGTTGTAAAGAATCAGAATTGCGATACAAAGTGATTGGCCAGGCAGACAACTACACCTTCGTGGAAGTCTACCCCAAAACCGGTCGTCACCATCAGATTCGGGCAACGCTCGCACAATTGGGGAGCCCAATAAAAGGCGATGTGAAATACGGAGCAGGACGCACCAACAAAAACGCATCGATTCACCTCCACGCCCGCAAAATCGAATTCGTGCATCCAGTTCGAAAAGAACTGAAAACCATTATTGCCCCGCCTCCAAAAGATCCACTTTGGGACAAGTTTTTGGAATTCGATGAACAGTTGAATTCCTAACTGGTTTTAGACAGTCGAAAACGAGACTGCTTAGTGACCGAAGTGACCGATTAAAACGGCATTAATTCATAAATTTGCGGTCGCTTTTTGAACATGCAAAAACCTCTCTTTTAAAAGGAAAAATATGAGTGAAGATATTGAACACGTAAAGTGCCTGATCATCGGATCGGGACCAGCGGGATATACCGCAGCTATTTATGCAGCCAGAGCAGACCTCAAACCAGTGCTCTACCAGGGACTGCAACCAGGAGGACAGCTCACAGAAACTACAGATGTGGACAACTACCCCGGATACCCTGAAGGCGTGAACGGGCCACAGATGATGATCGACTTTCAAAAGCAAGCAGAGCGATTTGAAACGGACATTCGGTCAGGTTGGGTTACCGAAGTGGATTTCACAGGACCAAAGCACAAGGTGGTAATTGACGATGGCAAGAAGACCATTACTGCTGATTCTGTAATTATTTCAACAGGAGCTTCAGCAAAATGGCTCGGACTGGAATCTGAAATCAGACTTCGCGACATGGGTGGAGGTGTTTCTGCTTGCGCAGTTTGCGATGGATTCTTCTACAAAGGTCAGGAAGTGGCAATCGTGGGTGGTGGAGACACTGCTTGTGAAGAAGCCTCATATCTCGGTAAGCTTTGTAAGAAGGTTTACATGCTCGTAAGAAGAGACGAGTTCCGTGCCTCTGCAGCCATGCAAAAGCGCGTGGAAGAAATGGAAAACATCGAGATCATGTATCACCACGAAGCGCTTGAAGTGCTTGGTGAAAATGCCGTTGAAGGGGTTCGCGTGATCAACAACCAGACGAAAGAAGAAAAGACTTTGAACGTAACCGGATTCTTCGTTGCCATTGGCCACAAGCCAAACACAGATCCATTCAAAAAATGGCTGAAAACGGATAATCAGGGATACATCATCAAGAAGCCGGATTCGGCCAAAACTGATGTTGAAGGTGTTTTTGTTTCAGGAGATGCGGCTGACAAAGTCTACCGCCAGGCGGTCACTGCAGCAGGAACAGGATGCATGGCAGCTTTGGATGCCGAGAGATATTTGGCAGAAAAAGGACTGCACTAGGTCCGGAAAAAATAGATTTCACAAAAGAGCTGTCCACTTCGGATGGCTCTTTTTTTTTGCCACTAAAGCCTGAACCTAATTCCTATCGGGATGAGATTAGTGGCATAGAAGCTATTGAACTCTTTTATTTGAACAGGAGAGTAATAAAACCTATTAGGAAAAACTATGAAGAACGGAGATAATTGAAGTGACACTTTTGGAGAAATGTGAATGAGAAAAGCTACAGTTGCGCTCGCGGCTAATCCAAAACTATCTCCTCCGTCACCCCATGCAATGTGCACGCCACCTAGACCGAGTCCAAGATTCATAGAGATGACCTCCCCTTGAAAGTTGTAGTATGTCTCCAAACAGAGTACACTGTAGTCACTTCTGAGAGTTTTTGAGTACTCAGGAGCAAAGAAGCTCGAATTAAAAAACCGTGAATGCTCATAAGCAACCCCAAGATACCACGGACCTTTAACTTCTCTTTGGTACTCGAAATAGGTGCGAATTCCTGTCGCGTGATAATTACTAGCCGAGACTCCGAGTTCGAAAGTGAGAAAGTCTTCCTTGACTGAATCAGCATCGATTTGACATTGTCCGACCAATACATTTGACAGACAGATCAGGTGAACCAATAAAAATTGCCTCATAATCCAAGGACATTTTTGTCACTAAGCAGAAGATAAATTTAAAGATCATATTTCTTGTGCCGTGGTTGTTTCAGTCTAATTAACGGTAATTTCATATACCAACCCTTCGATATCCGAGAAAGGAAACGGAATATTATTTTGGCTGAACGGAGCAGTGGGCCACCAGCTGGCATCGTGAAACTCCTGAGTTACTACCGGAACCATTTGGTTGTTGGGGATGCTGGTCATTGAGCTGTCCATGTAGCCCAGCACGCGCATATCATCTTCGCTGGTCCCCACTCGCCAAACAATCCTTTCGGGTTGCCAGTCGATTTCATAGTAGAAAACTCCACCAACCGTTTCATCGTGTGGATTCTCAGTTTTTTCAGTTATTGCTTTATAGTTTTCAGCCCAGCGATGTGCCATGAACTCCTTGTCGAAAGCTTCGATCTTTTCCACCCCGACCACAAAATTCTCGACATCCGCACAAGCCAGGTCCCAATTTGTGCAGGCTACAATCAGGTTGTCGTTTAAAGCATCGTCTTTCGGGTAGTCCTCCACCCCACCGTAGGACGACTGCGGCCAGTGTTTAGAAGATTTCACAATTTCGATGTCGATCTCACTGTAGTAGTTGGTTTGGGTTCTTGGTGTGGTGCCGTCCTCATCGGTCTTGGGCAAGAATCCACTAGAACAACCAGTGCGGTGGTTCCACTCCGCCTGTTCCTGAAATTTGAGCCAGAAAGCACAAGTGAGACCGTTCCAAACATCATCCTCACTCATGGTTTCCGGAAACTTGATTTTTGCTCTGAACTTGCCGTAGGTAAATCCAATTCGTCCATTAATTCCGGCATTCATCTTCTGATAAACAGTATCGCGCTGATAGCCAATATTGCGAATTGCAATGGCATCCGTAGTCGGATCGTAAAAAGCGGATTCGCAGACTTCGTCTGCAGTTGTCACATACTCTTGAATCCTCTTTCCTCCGTATTTTTCAACGTTCTTGTGATAGTCTTCCTGCGTGTACCCACCAGTGACATCAGCAGCAATCGGCAGGTTATCGAGTTGATAGTTATAATTTATAGCTGGTAAAAACTCCTCGAACTGAGCATTTCTGAAAAGTTCATCGCTGTAACCGCACATTCCTGCAGCCTGCTCTTCAGAAACTTTCGAAGGATCAAAACGCATTCTGTCGACAAACAATCCATCAGAAGCACTCAACCTGGTCATTGTTTTTAGAACCTTTCGGGAGTTGTAAACACCAATATTTTTACCCTTAGCGGCTGTGCTGTTGAAGTAGTAGAATGGATTTATGAAAACTCCTTTAGTCGTATCCTTCAGATTTAAGTCTTTTATAAAGTAAGGCAACTCGCGATAGGCCGTTTCATCCATTATGACGAGCATAAATTCATAATTACCCATTCTCGGGTTGCGTTTCCAGCGGTTGTTCACATTGCCCTTTTTGCTCGCATCTTTTATCACCCAGTGGGCGTCCATTTCCAACTGCTTCTCTAACGGAACCTGATTATTCACCGCTTTCTCATTCACTGCCTTGAGCCATTCTTCGTTGGACCGAATATTCTCGATTACAGCGTTCAACTCTTCTTCAGAGATAAACCTGTTCTTCATCGCAGCCCCAAAATATTTCTCCTCATTTCTCGGGTTTCCTAAAATTCGGAGCGTGTCGGAAATGGTCACCTTGCCTTCTTCATCTGGTTTACTTTCAACCTTGTGAAAACCACTTTCTGCTCCTACCCAACTCCCATAAAAGTTCTGAGAAGAAATCTCATTGTAGTGGACACCATCTTCATCCGAGCTTTCGGCATGCTTGTAAGATTCATTTTGATAGTAAAGCTTGTAGTAAAGTCGCTGAGGCTTCTGCTCCTGGCTTTTGATTGTAAACTGAGCCACAAATGGCTCGGCACCCCTTGAGGGAATGGCCACTCCTTCGACAACAGCATTTCGGCTATTTACCGGTAGAGAAAGTGTATCTGACTGCGAAGAGTAGTTGGAAAAAGGATCGAAGTTTACGAGTTCAAAAGCCGGTTCTTCTTCACACGAGGTAAAAATTACGACAGCGATAAAAAGATAAATCAGCTTTTTCATGGGAATTGGAGTGAGTTTAGAACCGAGTTTTTGGGACAGCCAAATTATTGAAAGATTTTCCGTTATTCAATTTCTATCGATAACATCAAATTCATCACTATTTTTAACCTATGACAAAAATCGGCCTTTTCATTTTAGTTGCTTTATTTTTCGGATTTACCCTTGAGCAGAACTCTGTGGAGTATCCCAAGTCTGAGCTCATCGGTAAGTTCACCCCATCAGCTCACCCCGAATTTGAAAAAATACCGTCCGAGTACACCAAAAAATCAAACATCTACCTCAGAAGAGCTGCTCTGATATCGTTCGGAAAAATGCATTTGGCTGCAGCCGAGGCCGGCTTCGATTTAGACATTATCAGCGCAACGAGAAACTTTAGCTATCAGGAAGGAATCTGGACAAGAAAATGGAATCGACTGGCAATGTCTGGAAAATCAGACCTCGAAAAGGTTGAAGAAATTTTGACCTATAGCAGCATGCCCGGAACCTCACGCCATCACTGGGGGACCGATATTGACCTCAACAATCTCAACAACAAATATTTCGAGGATGGCTCTGGAAAAGAGCTTTACAATTGGCTATTGGAAAACGCCCCTAAGTTTGGATACCAACAGACGTACACTTCGAAGGAAAACGGGCGAACCGGTTACAATGAAGAGAAATGGCACTGGAGCTACATGCCAATTGCCGGCCCAATGCTTGAACAGTACAACGAGAAGGTGAGTTATTCGGACATTGACGGTTTCCCCGGTTGTGGTCAGGCTCCCGCGATCAAAGCTATAGAGCACTATGTGAATGGCATTGCTTCGGAGTTGAAGTGAGTCAGCCTTTAAACCTGTAGTGACCTATTATTTCAAATCTGAAGAGGCAATCCTCGACTACCTGTCCACCTCCGATGTTGTGTAGAATCAAATGTCGCTGGCCGTCATTCGATTTTCGATTCACAATAATTCCTATGTGGGTCATTCCACCTTCTAACCTCCAACACACAATCTCTCCTGGATTGTAATCTTTCGGGTCGTTCGTAATCTCTAGCTTCACTCCATTCCTTTCGAAAAAAGTCATCAGATTAGGAACTCTTCGATGATCTATATTTCTATCAGTTGAGTTCATTCCCCAGATCTGCGGGTAAACACTAAAATTTGACTTCATGTCCTCATGAACCAATAACTGAAGATCTATCCCGAAAAGCCGATAAGCTCTTATCACAACATCGGTGCAAACGCCTTTTCCCGCAGGAACATCACCGTTGGGATAATCGAGAGAAAAATAGCTGGGGTCGTAAAGAATATCCTCATTCTCAAGAGTTAGAGTCGAATCAGCAAAGCTCGAATAGAAATCATTTTGCGACTTTACTGAGAGCCAGGATAATGAAAGAAATAAGGAAACGAGCAGCAGATGTTTAGACTTCATGGCGCGGAACTTTAAGTCTATAAACGAAGATTTCAAATTTCTATTGAATTTGATAAAAGCCGGCCACAAAAAAAGCCCCTTCGGAAATCCGAAGAGGCTCTCTGGGTGGCTGATGGGGTTCGAACCCACGACCCTCGGCACCACAAACCGATGCTCTAACCAGCTGAGCTACAGCCACCATTTAATCTTATTCAGAAGCTTTATGTAAAAGCCATACCTGATTTCGAAACGGACTGCGAATTTAAATAATTAATCTGCATCTCTGCAACAAAATTCGCAATCGAAAATTGTGAAATTTTGGTGGGCCTTCTCCACATCTCTAAAATGCGTTTCTTTGTGACATGCCGCAGGGTCGTTTGCACATCCTTTTCATCACAAAGTGGTATCCTTCGCAAGAGGATCCTCAACTTGCGATTTTCGTAAAAAGACATGCTGAGGCTGTTGCACAGTTCGCACGCGTAACGGTGCTTCATGTAACATCTTCCAACGCCAAAACAGATGAGGTTGACTTTCAAAAGGAAGGTGATCTTACGACTGTTAGGGCTCATTGGCCACAAACAAACCATCCGCTATTCAAACTGAAAAGAATGTTTTCCGCTGCGCGAAAAGCCAGGAAACGAATGGATGAAGAATTGCCTAATGTTGATCTAATCCACTGTCACATGCTTGCGCGAACGGCCTGGTTGGCCCAGCAGCTCTATCCTCAGCTACCTTTCGTAGTTACCGAGCACTGGACTGGTTACGTGAACGGCAATTTTCAAAAGCTCAACCCGCTGCGAAAAATTGCTTATCGAAAGCTGGCCAAGAAAGCATCAGCGCTGACAGTTGTGTCCGGGCAGCTGAAGAAGGCAATGATCCAAAACAAATTTCGAAGAGACATCGAAATCGTTCCAAACGTTGTTGAAGTTCCTTCCCGTGAAAAAAAGAAGAACGATCGAATTCACATTCTCACTGTAGCCGACTTCCACGAAAAGAACAAGAATATTTCTGGCATTCTCAGAGCAATCAACTCAATAAGAGAACACTATCAGTTCCATTGGACAATTGTGGGTGATGGTGTAGACCGTGAAACAATTACGTCTCTGGCGAAAGACCTCAACATCACCGATAGAGTTAGCTTCCCGGGGAGGCTGCCTCAGGAAGAGGTTCATCGCGAAATTTCAACTGCCGACCTACTGGTGGTCAACAGCAGGTTCGAAACTTTTTCGATGGTGACACTTGAAGCCCTGCTTATGGGAGTTCCGGTGATTGCAACGCGCAGTGGCGGCCCAGAAAACTTTGTCAATGAGACAAATGGCTTTTTGATTGACCCGGACGATCAGGCCGCTCTAGAAAATTCGCTCAAGAAGTTTCTGGAGAATCCAGAAAAGTTCGAAGCCGAAAAGGTGAAGCTAAGCGTTGAAAACAGATTTTCTAAAGATGCTGTAGGAAGCGCTTTTCTTAACTTGTACAACAGAATTTTGAACCACTGAGAAATGCTGAAATCCATTACCGGCACGCTTCTTTCGAAAATTTTGGTGGTACTCCTCACCTTCTTCACGGTGATATTGAACACTCGTGTGCTTGGCCCGGATGGTATTGGAGAAATTGCGCTGATCAACCTTGCAGTTTTGATCACGGTGACCGTTAGCAACTTTTTTGGAGGAGGCGCAATTGTGTTTCTCGTCCCCAGAGTAAAAGGAGGTAAACTATTCATTCCCGCCTACATCTGGGCCAGCCTCACCGCTTTTGGGATGTACTGGTTTTTTATGACCACCACTTATTTTCGAGATGAGTTCGCAATCCATCTTGCCGTCCTGGGTTTGTTGCAAAGTCTGTTCATTTTTCATTTTCAGGTGATGGTCGGGAACAAACGAATTGGAGTTTTCAACCGGCTCGTGGTAATGCAGATCGCTCTGGTGTTGCTGGCTCTGCTTGTTTTCTTTTTCTTACTCGACTTTCAAAAAGTGAAAGCATTCATTTGGGCTCTCTATATTTCTTTTGGTTCTACCTGGTTGCTTTCATTGATACTCATAAGCAGACATTTAGAAGAAATGAATTTCCAGTCATTCAAAGAGACCTCAAAGAGAATTGCCAGCCTCGGTTTCTTCAGCGAACTATCGAATGTGCTGCAAATTCTTGTGAGGCGTGCCAACTACATTTTTGCAGAAACATTATTGGGAACTGGTTTCCTCGGGCTTTATTCCGTTTCGATTCAACTTTCCGAGACAATAAAAGTGATTGGTAACAGCATGGCTACAGTTCAGTATGCCGAAGTGGCCAATTCGGACAACCGACTCAGAAACAAACTACTGACCATCAGACTTTTTAAAGCTGCAGTCGTTTTGACAACCATTGCTTCCTTCGTGATTGTTCTCCTGCCCGACTCGGTTTACACGTTTGTTTTTGGCGAGGAGTTCACTTTTCTCAACGACCTTCTGTGGTGGCTACTTCCTGCCATGATTGCAATGGCCATCCGTGCGATTCTCAGTCACCACTTTGCCGGAATAGGAAAACCTCATGTAAACACCATCACCGCTGTTGTGGGAATTTTCACTGTGGTTCCGCTAGGCTACTTTCTAACTATCGATGGAATGGGTGTGAGCGAAGAAATGGGACTTGTAGGACTGGCAGCTGCCACATCAGTCGGTTTTTCCATTCAGGCACTCTTTCAGTGGGTGTGGTTTGCGCGGATGGAAAAAGCCAGCGTAGGTGACTTCCTCCTTAAGCGCACCGACTTCACTTTCGTGAAACACACTATCCGTAAATTTTTGAAGCAAAGCGATGAAAACCCTTAGAGCAGATCGAATAGATCATTCACTCCAGGCGCTCTTTCAGTAGTAAAACCTTCTGCAAATTCGGTTTTGATAGGACGGGCATACTGGCGTGCTCGCGATTTGAGAAAATCAAAAAATTCTTTTCCTGAAATAGGTGTTTCTGGTTCTGAGCTGTTGGGATCATAGAACTGTGACTTAAACGCTTTGATAGCCTCCATTTTAGTTTCCCATGTATCAGAAATATCCACCACAAAATCCGGCTCATGGTAATGGTCCTGAATGTAGTGGTAAACAGACCTTGGACGCCAATGCTCTTGCTGATTTCCGTCAAGCTCAGTTTCGATTTTACGCAAACCTGAAAGAAAAAGGGAGTCACTTACCAACTTTGAAGCTTTGCCGTGGTCAGGGTGACGGTCGCTCGGGGTGTTAATCAATGCTATCTCAGGCTGATACTTTCTCACCATTCGGATAATTGCGATTTGATTATCGCGATTGTACTCAAAAAAACCATCTGCCAATGCCAGGTTTTCGCGAGCTGAAAGACCAAGAATTTCACTTGAGCGAGCCGCTTCTTCATCTCTCAGTTCGGCTGAACCTCTACTCCCCAGTTCTCCACGGGTCAGGTCGAGAATACCGACCTTCTTTCCCTGCTTCACCAATTTCGCAACTGTGCCACCACAAGATATTTCAACGTCATCGGGGTGCGCAGCAATTGCCAATACATCTAACTTCATTCGATTTTGTTTTTCTAAATTCTTTACCCTTCTATCCAATCAATGATCTCCGGCTCTGCTGGCAAGGTCTGAGGATGAACATCACGAACGAGTTTACCATCTTCGTCTATCAAAAACTTGTGGAAGTTCCATTTCACCTCAAAGTCGCCAACACCATTTTCGCTTTTATTGGTGAGCCACTGATAAATTGGATGCTGATCATCGCCTTTGACAGAAATTTTGCTCATCATCGGAAATGTCACTCCGTAATTTTTCTGACAGAACCCTTTGATTTCTTCATCTGAGCCCGGCTCTTGGTTTCCAAAATTATTGGCGGGAAATCCAATAATCTCGAAGTCTTTTCCTCCGTATTCTTCATAAACCTCCTGTAGCGTTTCGTACTGAGGGGTCAACCCACATTCTGAAGCTGTGTTTACGATCATTACTTTTTTGCCTTTAAGCGAAGAAAAGTCGAATGTTTCACCATCGAGTGTTTGCGCTTTGAAGTCGTGAAGTGTTTTCATTTTGATTCCTATCGAATTTTCATCCACCTCTGCAGGCTTCATCACAAAGCCAAGAATCGCCACTGTGGCCACTATCAGAGATACAATTGTTGTTAATTTTCTACTTTTCATTTTTCTGGAAATCGGGGTTCAAAAATAGGAAACTCCCTGTAGCGCTCATTGTTCAGGTGATAAGTCGTTGAAACCCTGCAGGACGCGTAAAAGCTGAAAAAAGCTTTGTTCAAAACTTTTCACAATAAAGACAGTATAAAGAGGTTTGTAACTGATATTTCACCCTTCTAAAAAAAATTCAAACCTGCATGAGTAACTCATTGAAATATTTCAAAGGGCTGTTGACCATTTTGTGTTGTGCCAGCATTGGACTTGGTTTTGGGCAAGAATCAACTGGTGGAAGCTACGATGAAGTAGATGAAAAAAAAGCCGCTGACCTTGAGCTCACTTTCGAAGCTGCAGAAGCTGCCTGGGACATCAACGATTCGCTTCAGGCCATTCCGTTTTATGATGACTACTGCATGTGGGACACCAAGACCATCCACGGTTATGAGTACGATCTAACAAAAATGAAAGACACCGTTGATCTGGTTTTGCGATACGACTCTTGCGACTACTCTACCCCGTGGCTTGGCCGCATCACATCTCCATTTGGAGAGCGAGGTGCTCGCTACCACTACGGGATTGATGTTAAACTCTACAAAGGAGACCCTGTCAAATCAGCTTTTGAAGGAATGGTGAGAATATCAAAATACAGCCGTTCTTACGGAAATGTGGTTGTAGTGCGTCATCAAAATGGATTAGAAACATTGTACGCTCACCTCTCCGCCCGAAAAGTAAAATCGGGAGATTATGTGCAATCGGGAGATGTTATTGGACTTGGTGGAAACACCGGTCGATCTACCGGCAGCCACCTCCACTTTGAATGCCGATATAAAGGTGAGCCGATTCATCCGGAAGATGTAATCGATTGGCAAACCGGTGCCCTAAAACACGATGTGTTAAAGCTGAATCAAGAGCACTTTGCTTACCTAAAAGAGGCCAGAGCAAAAAAATATCACCGCATCAGAAGCGGTGACACATTGAGTGCAATCGCCCGCAGATACGGCACATCGGTAGGAACACTCTGTCGACTCAATGGCATCTCCAGCAACAAGATTCTTAGAATAGGCCAAAGTATCCGCTACAGGTAACTTCTTTTTTCACGATCTTTCCATAGAGTCAGAACAATTTTGCAAAAAACCCTGTTTTGACTCTATGTTTTTTCAGCAGAAATATTTTTTCTGCCCCAAGCCAACTGAAAAATGAAAGATCGAATTGCTGTAATTGGAAGTGGATTTGCGGGACTGGCAGCAGCCACCAGCCTGGCCCAAAAGGGATTTGACGTAGATCTTTACGAGAAAAACGAGCAGACTGGCGGAAGAGCCCGAAAGTTCGAGTCCGATGGTTTTGTCTTCGATATGGGACCTAGTTGGTACTGGATGCCCGATGTTTTTGAAGATTACTTTTCCAAATTCGGCAAGAAGCCTTCCGACTATTATAAACTCAAGAGAATCGATCCTTCTTATAAAGTGATTTTCGGCAAAGACGATCACCTTGAAATACCCGCCAGCCTCGATGAGCAAAAGAAGATGTTTGAAAAGCTCGAGCCTGGAAGCAGCAAGAACCTGGACCTTTTTTTAGAAGAAGCCCGCTACAAATACGAAGTGGGAATGAAGGACATCGTTTACAAGCCCGCCTTGTCGATCTTCGAATTTTTCAATTGGAAAATTGCTTCCGGAGCTTTGAGGCTTCACTTACTAAAGTCATTCAGTAGCTATATCCGCAAATTTTTCTCGCATCCAAAACTGCTTAAGCTCCTGGAGTTCCCAGTTTTGTTTTTGGGTGCGAAACCGGAAGACACCCCTGCTCTCTATTCCATTATGAACTATGCTGACATGAAGCTCGGCACGTGGTATCCAATGGGTGGAATGCACGAAGTGGTGAAGGGAATGACCTCACTGGCAGAAGAAATGGGAGTGAAAATCCACCTCAACAGTGAGATAGAAAAGATTGTTGTTGAGGACAAAAAAGCAAAAGGTGTTGTTGTAAACGGTGAGTTTAGAGCCGCAGACGCAGTTGTTGCCGGAGCTGACTACCACCACGTAGAACAGAAACTCCTGGAACCTCAGTTCAGAAATTATTCGGAAGACTACTGGGGTAAAAGAACCATGGCACCATCGTGCCTGCTCTACTACGTTGGAGTCGACAAAAAACTAGATGGCATCGAGCATCACAACTTGTTTTTTGATGAGGATTTCGCCATCCATTCAAAAGAAATTTACGACACAAAAGAATGGCCCAAAAAGCCACTTTTCTACGTTTGCGCTCCTTCCAAAACAGACCCTACAGTGGCTCCAGAAGGAAAGGAAAATGTATTTATTTTAATCCCTGTAGCTCCGGGACTGAAAGACAATCAAGAAATTCGAGAGAAATATTACAATATCGTATGTCAGAGACTTGCTAACGTAACTGGTTGCGATATTCGTGAACACTCCGTATTTTTAAGAAGTTATGCTCATGAAGACTTTGTAGAAGATTACAACGCCTTTAGGGGTAACGCTTATGGATTGGCCAATACACTCAACCAAACGGCCTTTCTGAAACCCAGCTTAAGAAACAAAATCGTCAGTAACATATTTTATACCGGTCAGCTAACTACTCCTGGGCCGGGAGTACCTCCATCGCTCATTTCAGGTCAGGTTGCAGCCACAGCGGTTGCAAAACACTTGAAAACGATTAGACAACAACAACACAAAGTGGCCTGAACGAACCAACATTACTGACATGAAAGAAATATTTGACAATGTCTCCATTGCTTGTAGCCGAAAAACCACCAAGGCTTACAGCACTTCCTTTTCCATCGGGATCAGGTTTTTGAATCCGCGGTTTCGCGATCCCATTTATTCTGTTTACGGATTTGTTCGTTTTGCTGACGAAATCGTAGATACATTCCACGACTACGACAAGGAAGATTTGCTCAAGCGGTTTTGGGACGATACACATAAGGCAATTGATGAAGGAATTTCGCTAAATCCAATCCTAAACAGTTTCCAGAAAGTTTATCACGACTACAACTTCGATCGCGAGTTGGTAGACACCTTTCTGCAAAGTATGGAAATGGATTTGCACAAACACGAATATTCGCAAGCTGGATACGAAAAGTATATTTTGGGATCAGCTGAAGTAGTTGGGTTGATGTGTTTGAAGATTTTCACTGAAAACAACATCAAACTCTACAAACAGCTCAGGCCTTTTGCCATGAGACTTGGAGCAGCCTTTCAAAAGATCAACTTTTTGAGAGACCTCCATGCCGACTTTCTCAACCTCGGCCGATCGTATTTCCCAGGCATCGACATTGAAAATTTCGATGACAACACAAAGAAGCAAATCGAGGAGGAGATCGAAGAGGATTTCAAGATCGGACTTGCCGGAATAAAGAAATTACCGAAAGATGCGAGGTTCGGGGTGTATGTCGCATATGTGTACTACACTCGATTATTCAATAAGATTAAGCGCATCCCGTCACATCGAATTATGAATGAAAGAGTACGAATACCGAATCAAAGGAAATATGCGCTTTTTGTGCACTCGTACTTTAGACATAGCTTAAACGTACTGTAAAAATAGAAGAGCTAGCGTAGATGAGTACAATGAATGAAATAAACGTCACCACTGATTTCGACAATGTGATCTTAGTTGACGAAAACGATAAAGAGTTGGGCACAATGCCCAAGATGGAGGCTCATGAAAAGGGATTGCTTCACAGGGCTTTTTCTGTTTTTGTCTTCAACAGCAGCGGTGAATTGCTGCTTCACAAACGTGCCTCAGACAAGTATCACTGCGGAGGAATGTGGACAAACACTTGCTGCAGTCATCCAAGGCAGGGTGAAGAAGTGAAGGCAGCCGCTCACAGAAGGCTTCAGGAGGAAATGGGATTTAACTGCACTCTGGTTCCGGCATTTGAATTCACTTACAAGAGCGAACTCGATAACCACCTGCTCGAGCACGAATATGATCATGTATTTCTTGGAGAATTTGATAGTGCCCCGAGCCCCAATCAAGGAGAGGTAGAAGATTGGCAGTTTATGCGGATTGACGAAATCAGAAATCTACTCGAAACCAGCCCCCAAATTTTTACCCCATGGTTTAAGATTGTTTTCGAGAGAGTTTTAAATTATCGCTCAGAATCACCAAATTTGAATTTATAATCAATCATGTCTATTCTGATAAACATAGCATTGGTAATTGCCACCTTTTTTGTGATGGAATTCATGGCGTGGTTTACGCACAAATACGTCATGCACGGATTCATGTGGAAGTTTCACAAGGATCATCACGTAGAGGAGCCAGGTTTCTTTGAAAAGAATGATGTATTCTTTCTGATCTACGCAGTACCGAGTTTTTTACTTATCCTATTCGGTGCTCTCAATGGATACGATTTCAGATTCTTCATCGGGCTCGGAATCTTGTTTTATGGCATGGCCTACTTTTTCGTTCACGACATCTTCATTCACCAGCGATTTAAGATTTTACGAAACGCAGATCACCCTTATTTTAAGGCCATTCGAAAAGCTCACAAGGTTCACCACAAGCACCGCGGCAAGGAGCACGGTGAGTGTTTCGGAATGTTGCTGGTGCCATGGAAATACTACCGCGAAGCTCTAAAAGCGGAAAGGCGTCAGCAAGAAGCCAAAAGCTCTTAGTAGCTCTCAGTTATTCAATATCCCGATTCTCTTCAGTAAGCGAGGTCAACGCGAATTGGAAGGTGATCCGAAAGCTCCAGAGGAAGTGTCTTAAAATTGTAAGATTCAAAGTTTTTGTCGTGCCAGATGTAGTCAATCCTGAAGGATGGAAAAGGCCCATTGTAAGTACGTCCAAGTCCACTACCACTCTGCACAAAAGCATCCAGCAAAACCTCATCCACTACAGAATAAGTGTATGAAATAGGCGTATCGTTGAAGTCCCCGCATAAAACTACGGGATAGGGGCTGCGAATAATATTCTTCACAATTTTATCGACTTGCGCCTGACGCTTTTTATAAGCGGTGATCAGTCGCTGTGCAATGCGCTTCCCTCCTTCTTCAAGCTCTTGCCGCTCTTCACCCAGGTTTGCGATAAAACGGTAGTCCTCTTCTCCGAAACGGATGGATGATAAATGAGTATTGAAAACACGAATCGTATCACCCTTCACATCAATATCCGTGTAGATGCAATAATTATTATCGTCCGACTCAAATGGAATTTCCCCTCGTTGAACAATTGGATATCGGGAAAAAGTAGCTACTCCAAAATATCTTTCTCCGCTAAACTCGTGCGTGTAGCGTTCGTGAAAATAGCTATTGTCCAGCTCTTCCAGTAATTTGTTTCGCGTATCAAACCCATCTTTTTTGGCCGTGTAATAAAACTCCTGAAAACAGAGAATATCAGCACTTTCAGCCTTGAGGATTTTCAAAACGCTGTCACGAGTTGTAATGTGGTCGAGCTCGTGGTAGAGGTTAAAAAGGCGAACATTATAGCTCAGAACTGAAACTGAATTCTCGAGTTTTGACTCCGGCTTCTCGCTGCCGAGAATCTGAAAAAAATGTTGATGATAGCTCAAACCAAGGGCAACGGAAACAAGCGGGACGAGAAATATCCACTTTTTCTTGAAAATCCAGATGACAAGAAAGAGAAGGTTCAATGTCATAAAAAGAGGATAACCAAGACCAAAAAAGGGCAACCACTGATTTTGATTTGGGCTAATAGCTGTAGAGCCATAACTGAGTAGCAGAGCAACTGCTACCGCAATAGTTAACAAGACTAAAAGCCATTTAAACAACTTTCGGATTCCTTTTCTCACAGCGAAATGCTATTCTTGACCGTACCGAAAAAGGAAGTCCTTCTCATCTTTGGTGAGACTGTCGTAGCCAGCTCGACTTATCTTATCGAGAATTTTATCTACCCTTTTTTGTTTGGCAACCTTGTCGGCATTGTATTCCTCGTCCGTCATGTGACGTGCTTTCTTTCTGCCTTTTCTTTTTTGATTGTGAACTACTTTCATTCTCGAACCGCCCTTAAAAAGATTGGCGAGGTTGTCGAGCAGCTTCTCGAACCACCTTCCTATGTCTCTATTTTGAGCAAACCCTCGCGCCAGAAGATAACCATAAAGTGCTCCACCCAAGTGACCGATGTGGCCTCCAGCATTTTGCCCACCGGGAATCGCAATAATATCGATAGCCAAATAGATTAGTGCGATGTAGATCAGCTTTACTGGACCTATAAAAGGCAAGCCAATTCGATAGTTAGGCTGATAAACAGCAATGGCAAAGAAAACGGCCATCACCGAAGCCGAAGCTCCCCAGATTGGTCCGCGCATTCCTTCGAAGACTGGTAAAAAATTGTAGGCTAAAAAGTAAAGGGCCCAGCCTGCTAGTCCTCCGAGAATGTAGGTCGCCACCAATTTTCTGGGGCCAAAAAAGTCCAGAAAAATCCTTCCAATAAAGAACAAGATGAGCATGTTTCCAAGGATGTGCCAGAGACCTTCGTGCACAAACATGTACGTGAAAATGCTCCAGGGCCGGTAAATCAAACCGTTGAGCCCTTCAGTGTTTTGGATAACATGCGTAGAGCCCAACCAATTCCAGGAAAGGAAGGTGTTTCCTAAAATAATGAACTGATTCATATTGGTAACAAAAAGTACCAAAAGCAAGATCTTCAAAACCGCAAACACACCCACGTTGATGTAGATGAGCTTGAGGAGCGCGCTACCGGATTTGTAGCGATGTTTTATTTCATCGAGTAAACTTCGTTGCATCTTTAGTAAAACGAACCGTTATTTTTTTGCCAATATTTCAATAGCAAGTAGCCAAACAACATTCCGCCCAAGTGAGCGAAGTGCGCCACATTGTCACCGGGATTGTTAGAGATGGCACTGTAGAGAGCAATTCCACCGAGGATAAAAACCAGGACTTTGGCTTTAATCGGAATCGGTGGGAAAAGCAACATCAGACGCGTATTAGGAAAGAGCATTCCGAAGCCTAGAAGAACTCCGTAAACAGCGCCAGAAGCCCCGAGCAGCCCTCCGTTAACCAATTGATTGAGTTCGTTCATAGATTTTTTCGAGTACTCCCTAGTTCGATCCATCAGGATATTAGCTCCATTGTTGTAGATCTCTTGTACTTCACCGGGATCAAGCGTCACTGACATCGCCTGGATTTGGAGGTACACTACGAGGTAATGAAGCCCAACAGCTCCGAGTCCCGTGACAAAGTAATAAATCAAAAAACGCTTGGGGCCCCATAGCTGCTCGAGCATCGGCCCAAACATGAACAGCACGAACATATTCATGAGGATGTGAAAAAAGCCACCGTGCATAAACATGTGTGTCACAATTTGCCACGGATAAAAAAGCTCAGAAGCCGGATAATGACCAATGAGGGCATAGATGATCTGATCTGGCAAAATATTCAGAGAAGTTGCCAGAAAGAACAACACATTTATAATGATCAGATTTTTTACAACGGGTGTCAGTTGCCGGTTCATAGGCGAATGTTACTCAAATTTTTGATCGATATCAGCGAGCGTAAAAGTAGTAATTGTGGGCTTGCCGGAAATCGCGTAATAGGGTTGTCGACAAGCAAACAACTGATCGATAAGATGGTGCATTTCTTCAGTAGAAAGTGACTTTCCCTGCTTGATGCACATGGAATAAGCCAGCGATGAGGCAAGCTTTTCGTGCAACTCCAGTTTCATCTCGCTGCTGTTGTGTTTATATTTTTCAATGAATTGCTCCATCAGTTCTGGAGCGTTGATGTGAGCCGCCTCAGCAGGCACAGCCGACACCACCATGGCGTTGTTTCCAAAATCTCCAACTTCAAAACCAAGGGCTTCAAGTGGCTTCACGAGCTCTTTCATGAGTTCGTAGTCCGATGCCGAAAGGTGCACCGTTTGCTGAAAAAGCAGCTGCTGTGAAGCACTTTTCCTGTTCTCCAGACGCTGAAGAGTTTGTTCGTAGAGCACTCGCTCGTGAGCACGCTGCTGGTCAATCACCACCATTCCCGATTTGATCTGGGTGACGATGTATTTCTTGTGAAGCTGAAAAGCAGGTTTTTTCTCTCCAGCACTTTCTGTTTCCGAAAAAGCATCTTCCGATTGCCCAACCGTTTCTCGAGTAAATTCATTGATCTCACCATGGTTTTCATCTTGCTCTGGCTGATCAATAATTCTGTAGAGCTCCTTCCAGTCCTGGCGTTTTTCTCTTTCGAAGCCACTCGCACCTCCACCAAAGCCAGACCCACCTCCACTTCTCTTCTCATTGTCGAATGGATTGTAACCTGGATTAATCTCTACCGAAGGCTGCTTGATTGCGCGGTTACTCGAAATAGGATCGATTTGAATGCTGGTCTCTTGTTCGAAGTCGAGGCTCGGAGAAATATTGAACTTTCCGAGTGAGTTTCTCACTGCCGAGTGGATGATGGCGTAAATGGCACGCTCATCCTGAAATTTTATTTCCGTCTTTGTCGGGTGAATGTTGACGTCAATTTCAGTCGGATCAATTTCCATGTAAAGGAAATAGAGCGGATGTGCGTCCTTAGGCATCAGCTCACGATAAGCCGAAGCCACAGCGTGATTGAGGTAATTGTTTTTAATGAATCTTTTATTGACGAAAAAAAACTGCTCACCGCGCGTTTTCTTAGCGAACTCCGGCTTGCCAACAAAACCCTGAACACTTACGATGTCGGTACTCTCCTGAACGGGTACTAATCGCTGGTTGTATTTGTTTCCGAACACTCCAACGATTCGTTGACGCAAGGATCCGGTAGGTAGATTGAAAACTTCGCTTTTATTGTGATGCAGCTGAAATGCAACATCGGAATGCGTAAGCGCCACCCTTTGAAATTCATCGATGATATGGCGCATTTCTACACCATCGCTCTTCAAAAAATTTCTTCGAGCCGGAACGTTGAAAAACAAATTCTTTACAGCAATGGAAGTTCCGGTTGCAGTGGCACATGGCTCTTGTGCCTTCACCTCTGTTCCTTCGACCAGGATTTTTGTTCCCATTTGCTCCTCGCTGAGCCTCGTTTTCATCTCAACGTGAGCGATGGCTGCAATCGAAGCCAGGGCTTCACCGCGAAAACCTTTGGTGTGAATTTTAAAAAGGTCGTGGGCGCTGTTGATCTTGCTGGTAGCGTGCCTTTCAAAAGACATTCGTGCATCGGTATCGGACATGCCGCAACCGTTGTCAACAACCTGAATAAGTGTTTTGCCCGCATCCTTCACAATCAGTTTTACTGATGTGCTTCCTGCATCAATTGCATTTTCCAACAATTCTTTAACGACCGATGCCGGTCGCTGAATAACTTCTCCCGCAGCAATTTGATTGGCTACTGCATCGGGCAGCAGCTGAATGATGTCTGGCATATTGAGATTAACCTCCGATTTGTTCCAAATATTGATAGGCCATGTAGGCCAAAATAATTAAGATGGCTAAGATAACAATCAGTCGCAAGTTGGACGCCATTGCACCTTTTCTGTAGTGGTCGCCCTTGGTGCGTTGTTTTCTAAAGGAAACCTTGCCCGGAGCATAATTAACTTTCTCTCCGCGCTCCATGGCAACTTCTCTTTCGATCTCTCTTCTGCGATTCTCGCGTTCTTCTTCTTCGGGGTCGTAAAATCTTTTGCTCAGTTTGTACTGTCGCGGTTTATTTCTGGCGTTTCTAAAAACTACCTTGGGTACTTTAGGAGCTTCCATAATGAAATGTTTTTTAAACACAACGGTCAAAAATGACCGTTCATTTCAAATTTACGAGTTTTCTGATTCTTCAACTTCGGCCAGAACTTCCTCAACGGATCGTGTTTCAGGGAAATAGCTGAGCAGCTTCTGCAAGACTTCATCCACCATTGCATCGGGGCAGGAGGCACCGCTAGTGAGAACGATATTCACCGGCCTTTTTTCTGGAATAAATCCGTTTGTGACCTTCTCTACTTTTTTGTCGAGGTCAAAGTGTTCGATCTCATCGGGAGAGAGGACTTTAGCAGCACTGTTGATAAAGTAAGTCGGAAGTTTTTCCTCACAGAGTTCTACCAGATGCGAAGTGTTTGAACTGTTGTAGCCGCCAACCACCACAGCGAAGTCGGCACTGGCATCGAGCAAGCCGTAGGTAGCCTGTTGGTTGTCGTTGGTAGCGTAGCAGAGCGTATCGCGAGTATCGGCAAAGTGATCTTTGTAATTCTCTTCTCCGCTTTTGTTTACAATCACAGATTTGATGTGATCGGAGATCGCCTGAGTTTCAGTGGCCAGCATAGTGGTTTGGTTCACCACTCCCACTCTCTGCAAGTCTTTCTCAGCATCGAACCCTTCGGAATAGCGGCCGGGAAACAGATCGTAAAACTCACTGGCTGGAATTTCACCACCAATAATTTTTGCAAGCACCTGAGCTTCTTCCATGTCTCTGATCACCACCGCAGGAGCGTGTTTAGTACTCTGCGAAAATGTAGCTCGTGTCTCTTCGTGGTTTGGCTTTCCGTGAATGATAACGGTAAAAGCATCTTCCCCGAGCTTTTTGGATTTTTTCCAAACGCGCTCTACAAAAGGGCAAGTTGTATCGTACTTCTTCGTTTCGATGCCCATTTTTGAAAGGCGCTCTTCAATTTCTCTCGTAGTTCCAAATGCCGGAATGATCACCACATCATCTGGAGTGAGCTCTTCCCAATCCATCAGTAGATTTCCCTGCGTATCCTGAATAAACCTGATACCGCGATCATTCAAATCTTTATTCACCTGTTGGTTGTGAATCATTTGCGAAAGCAAAAAAATTCTTTTCCCTGGATTCTCTTCAAGAGCACGGTAAGAAATCTCAATGGCATTTTCCACACCAAAACAAAACCCGAAGTGGCGCGCGAGCAAAAACCTCACAGGTCCAAAATCGAGAATGGTGGGAGAGAAATCCTTCTTTCTGGGATCGGTAACTTTCCGCAATTCTTTTACCCGACCAATTACTGGAGAGCGATAAAATGTAGGAATATCGAAACTTTTCATATCGTCTTGCTAACGCCACAAAGGTACCATTTGTTTACCGGGATGAAATGATTTTTAAGAGTGATTTTAAAAGTAATTGCCACACTCAGCCCACTAGTTGAAAGTCATGAATCTTCAGGTATATCAAGAAGTTAGAAACCCTGGCAAAAAAACTCTCGATAAAGTAAAACTTTAGCAAGGAACAGCCCGTAAAAAAAAGCGGCTGACAAGCCAACACTTTAAAACGAGCAACACTTAAAACAATTTCTTAACGATGATACGCTATACCTATATGCTGGTATTGGTGGTTCTTTCCGCTATGCTAGCTTCGCCCGCAAACGCGCAAATCAAGCGCATCGGTGCCGTTTACGTCAGAGGTGAGATCACTGTAGACGAACGAAGCACTGAACACGTCCAAATTGACATCTACAAGGAGAATCAAAAAGTGACCTCCTACACCAGTGATGAAAATGGTTTCTTCAAATTGAGACTCCGTTTTAATCACGCCTACACCATTGAATTTTCTAAGAAAGGCACTCTTACCAAGCGCATTTATTTCGACACCTCTATGCCGGAGAGAACGATGAACGTGCCGGAGTACGAAATGTTTATCGACCTGGTGCCAGAGCAATACCTGGATGGAGTCAACACCAGCCCTCTGGAGTTCCCAATGGCCATCATTTCTTACGATGATAAACTAGGGGAATACCGTCACAACGAAAAGTATACTTTCCATATGGAATACATAGTGACAAAGCTTTTGGCCGAGTCAGCTATCAAAAGAGAAATGGAAGAAGTTCAAAAGAATTGAGTCTGTAAGGACTTTCGATCGAGCGAGTAATAGGTAAAAGCGGTTGCTTCAACAGAGTTGGGCACCGCTTTTTTTTGTTACGAATGTTTCTGAATCCATTCGTCAAGCTTTCCCCAACGCCTGGCTCTGCGAAGCTCTTTCATTTCATCGTCCTTTTCGAGGTCCTTCGATCTGCGATACATGCGAATGACTTCGGTGAGGGCAAACTCAATGTCCGCCTGAGCTTCGATTTCCTTGTGTTTTATGTGGTAGAGAGTGAGTGCATGAACAAAAGTGTAAAACAGCTCTTCATTCTTTTCGATAAAAGGCATGAGACTACTGTTGGTTTCGATAGTGAGCGTGGGGGTTCCCGTAAGCCAGAGCATCACAAAAGCATTTACCTCAGCTCTCTTGTCGGGATACTCGTGAAGGGGAGTTTCCAGCAGCCACTCCAGACATTTCTTTACCGCTGGGGCATTAGCCCGGTAGTCGCTGCTGGTCTCCAGTGAATAATTTTTAGGAACGTGTACGTCCTGAGCCGCAGTCTCTAAACTGCAGAGGCAAAATGAAGTAATCACCACTACCAGACTCAGGATTCTTTTCATGCGTTTGCTCCTTTAATTTCTCTTTCTTCAAATTTAATCCCGTGTTCTTCGAGCTCTTTCAAAACGGGCTCATAAACTTCGGGCATAATTGGTTGAACCACACCTTTAAGGTCAAACTCTCCGCGAAGCATCAGCTTGGCGCAGATTCCTACCGGCAGTCCAACGGTTTCAGACATGGCCGTGTAGTTGTCATTTTCTCCGATGGCCACGAGCGAACTGTGAATTTCCTTCTCTTCGCCATTTTGCTCGTAGTTGAATCGGTGCCACATCACAATCATGTCTTTTTCTCCCGGTTTCAGAGACATTCTCTCCTCCATCTTCTTTTGCATAAGTTGTGCTGGAGTCGCGTTGGCCAGCCCCGTTTTTTCCTCTTCGAAAAAGCCGAGCCATTCGATTTTCGCCAGGTCAGTTTCATCGATGTCATCCAGATACTTCAGGACTTTTTCTTCCACCGTCAAGGTCTCGTCAAAAGGAAGGAAGAGATTCACAAACTGTCTCCAGGTGAGGTTTTCAGAATCCTGCAGCTGATAGCTGTCGTCTGTCATTCCGAGCTGAACGAATGCATTCCACGATCTCGAAAAACCTTTTTTGCGAAGCGTGCCTCTAAAAAGCGTCAGCACTTTTTCCAGTCCATAAATCGAGCGATAGTTGAGTGAGTCGCGGTTGGCGTAGCCTTCGAACTCACCATGACCTTCGATAGAGATCGGCCTTGTGCGCTCAAAAAGTCGGTGGTAAGGCACGTACTTGTATTTTCCTTCCTGAATAAATTTTGCAGCACTTCCCTGTCCGGCAAGCACAACGTTCCTTGGGTTCCATGAAAACTTGTAGTTCCACGGGTTGTCGTCACTTTCGGGGGCTACGAGCCCACCGGTAAAGGATTCAAATCTTTTCATTTTTCCACCCTCACGTTCGATCTGGTGGATAATTTTCATTGCAGACATGTGGTCGATTCCGGGATCCACACCAATTTCGTTCATGATCAGGATTCCCGCATCTACAGCTTCCTGATGCATTTCCTTCATTTCCGGAGAAACGTACGATGGGGTAATCACATTCTTTTTCAAACGAATGCAATCTTTTGCAACCAGGTGATGAAATCGTGCCGGCAGCATAGAAATTACCAGGTCAGCCTCTTCGATAGCCGCTTCTCTTTCGCCTTCATCGAGAGCATTGAAAGAAAAAGCCTCAGCTCTTTCATGGCCTTTTACTTTTTTCTCGGCCATCGCAACATCCTGTTCACCCACGCGTAAAGTCCAGTCTTCTTTCTCGGCATTTTCGAGAAGGTAGCGAAGAAGCGAAGTACTCGACCTTCCGGCTCCAATAACTAAAATCTTTTTACTCATAAAATATTCTATTCTCTGATTTTTTGATTTTCGCCAAATATATAATTTCCACCTGCAAAGTTCCCTCTCAGCTATCAGCTGTCCTTGAAATCTCAGGGCGAAACAATTTTGGCATGCGATTGGGAAAGCACAGGAGAAAAAGTAATTTTAACCCATAAATCTCAAGCTATGCAAAAAATAGTTACCACCCTCATCATCGCGTTTTTATGCAACCTGACTCTCTTTGCTCAGAACTCTGCTGAAGCCATTGTCTTCAGTGAAAATGGCGAGCTTTTCACGGCTTATCTAAACGGCCGACAAATCAATGAAAAACCGGCCAACAGGGTAAAAATGCCCAACCTCACAGCCGACTACTACAAGCTCAAGCTCGACTTTGAAGATCCCGGGATGAACGACTACAACTCCGGAATGATTGTGGAGCTCGGAAATTCTATCACCTATATAGCTAAGCAAAACAAGAAAGGAAAAATTGTAATCCGACCTGTTTCAAATGCCCCGCTGGCCCAGGAATCTCCAGAACAACCTTCGGAACCTCAGCGACCAGCACGACCTGTTGAGCCTGCTGCACCTTCGAAGCCAGCTGAACCATCGCAGGAAGTTACAACAACAACGACAACCACCACTACTCGAGGTGGCCAGGATGGAGTTAAAATGGACATGGACGTGGCTGGCACCAAAGTTTCTGTGGACATGCGCGTGCCCGACATGGAAATGGAAGTTGAAGAGTCGACTACCGTAACGACTACCACAACCACACGCACTTCGAGAGAAGAAGAGCTACCTGTGAAAGAAGAAGAAGTGGTGATTGTTGAAGAAGGCGGCTGCAGCATGCCAATGTCTTCAGCAGATTTTGCCAGTGCAAAAAAATCGATTGAGTCAAAGAGTTTCTCCGACAGTCAGTTTACTCTCGCCAAGCAAATCACTAAATCGAACTGCCTCAAAGCAGATCAGGTGAAGGCGATTATGGAGATTTTCGACTTCGAGGATACAAGATTGGAATACGCAAAATTTGCCTATGACTACACAGTTGATCAAAACAACTACTACAAGGTGAACGATGCGTTTACTTTTGAATCTTCCATCGAAGAGCTGGATGAATTCATCATGTCTAAATAATCACCTGAAACAATCATCACTAACAACAGCACCCATGTTGAGAACGATTGCGCTCACATTTTTGATTTTACTCGGTTTTTCTTTTGCCGCTTGCAACGGCTCCAAGGCTTTTAGCAAAAGAGGCGACAAACTGATGGCTCAGGGTATGGACCTGGAGGCTGCCAGCGCCTACTACACGGCACTTGTCAAAAACCGCAACAACGTAGACGCTCAAATTGGAATGAAAAAAACCGGGCAGAAGGTGCTCACCCGAAAGCTCGAAAATTTCATCCAGAAGAAAAGCTTTGGTGAAACGAAAGAGGCTGTTTACGCCTATCGCGAAGCTGAAGATTATCTGGAGCGGATCAAAAATGTGGGCGTGACCCTCTCAATTCCAGACATGTATAAATCGGACTATCAGGAAATCAAAGCCGAATATCTGCTTGGGCTTTACGAAGAGGGAACTGCACTGCTCGAGGAAGAAAGATACGAGGAGTCGGAAACCATCTTCAAGGAAATCTCGAAGCTCGACCCCAACTACAAAGATGCTGGCAAGCTCAAGGACATCGCTTACCTGGAGCCGCTTTACATCAGTGGTGTTGAAGCGCTGGAAAGCGACAAGTACCGCGAAGCTTACGACCATTTTAAGATGGTGGAGAACAAGGACAGCAACTACAAGGACACCAAAGAATTGATGGAAGAAGCTTTGACAAAAGGCACCTTCACCATTGCTTTGCTGCCCTTCGAAAACACTACTTCCACGAAAGGTCTGGATTCGAAAATTACGGCCTACACCCTGGATGCGCTCACTTCAGTAAACGACCCTTTTCTAAAAGTCGTAGATCGCGAGAATCTCGATAAGATAATCGAAGAGCAAAAGCTCGGTCTTTCGGGAGTGATCAATGAACAGACCGCTTCTTCAGTTGGGGAACTTATTGGAGCTCAGGCTATCGTAACCGGAAAAGTACTGAACTATGGCACTGAGGAAAGTCGCATGCAAAAAGTTAAAGAAACCGGCTATGAGCAGTACAGAGTGAAAAAGCTGAATCCCGAAGATGAAAAGTACTACTACGAAACTCGCTACCGCCCGGTGGAATACAACCGCTACTACAAAAGTTCTTCAGCGAGCATTTCGTTTCAATACAAAGTGATTTCACTTAAAACAGGTGAAGTGATGCTCTCAAAGATTGTCGACAAGAGCGTGACAGACGAAATCAATTTTGCCGACTACGATGGTGAAATTTCAAACCTTTACCCATCGAGAAACGGAAACCTGAGCACGAACAGAAACGACCGACAGCAGCTCGTTTCACTGCTCAATGGAAGAAGAGAACTTCAGTCGACAACGGAGCTCACAGGCAACCTCTACGATCAGGTAAGTCATAGTATCTCCGGAGAAGTGAGCCAATTGCTCAAACAAGTGATTCAATAGGAATGATCAGGATTTTGAAAATATCTACGCTGTTAATTTTCGTTTTGTTGTTGGCGGCTTGTAGCGGCAATCGCGAGCTGGCTGACTCCAATCCGGAGCAAACCGAACCGCAGCGCCCCTACTGGATCAAAGAGCGCCCAACTACCGGTGGCTACTACATCGGAATTGGCTCGGCCAGTAAAACCCGCAACCCGCTCGACTACGCTCAGGTGGCCAAAAAAAATGCGCTCAACGACCTGGCTTCAGAAATTAAAGTAACTGTAGAAGGAGAATCTTTCCTCAACGTCATCGAACACGACTACGATTTTCAGGAAAGCTTTCAGTCGACTGTTGTCACCAAAACCAGTGAAGAAATTCAGGACTACGAAGCTGTCGACAATTGGGAAAACGAAGGCGAGTACTGGGTTTTTTACCGACTTTCGAAAGCCGAACACGAACGATTGAAGCGCGAACGAAAAAACAACGCCATGCGCTCGGCAAGCGACTTTTTCGACAAGTCAATAGAAGCTGCAGAAAAGAAAAACATCGGTCAGTCCATCAAACTGCACCTCCAGGCTCTGGACGAACTAAAACCTTACTGGGGAGAGTCAAACGAGATAGAGCGAAATGGTGACACCGTTTTTCTCGACAACGAAATTTATTCGCACCTGCTCAACATGCTTTCAGACTTGAAACTGGAGACTTCCTCCAACGAAGTTAAACTGGAACATTCTAATGGTTTCTCAAGCGAAATTACAGTTACTGCTTTTTACAAAGACGAGCCCGTTTCAGGGATTCCCATTCACTGGTACTACAACAAGCGAAAGTACAGCAGACCCAAAACGCTCATCACTGGAAATGACGGAAAAGGAAAAATTGTGGTTGATGAAGTGGAGCTCTCCGACAGCAACAACGCCCTCGACCTGAAGATCGATTCGGAAACCCTCATTGCCGGCCAGCATGCTTCCGACCTGTCCGAAGCCATTGCCAAAGGAACCCAGCTCGACAGCAAGAAACTTCCCATCGAAGTGATTTTTCCCGCTGTCCAACTCAACACTTCTGAAAAGCAATACGACAGCCCAGGCAGCGAAAAGCTACTGGCCAATGCTCTGCAAAACTCACTCTCTAAAGAAGGACTTCGATTCACAAACGAGCGCAGTGCAGCCGACTACATTTTCGAAGTTGACGCTAACACCACCAAAGGCGGAGAAAGCCAGGGCTTCCACGTTGCTTACCTCAACATGACGGTCACAGTAAAAAAAGCCTCGACCGGTGAAGAAGTTTATCGAAAAGGAATGAATCAGATAAAAGGTTTGCAGCTAAATTTCGATGCAGCTTCCACCGAAGCCTACAAAAAAGGAGCAAAAATTATTGAAGAAGAAATTGCCGGAGACATTGTTTCCACGCTACTTTAGCAGCTTTGGCACAGTTTATGAAAAATCGGCAACCAAACGAATAACAAACAAGTAAACAAAGAATCACACCCCTAAATCGATAGTTATGAAAAAAATGATGAGTACCCAGAATCTTACCCTTTTCCTTTTTGCCGCACTCCTGATTGTAGGATTGGGCAGCTGTAAAAAGAACAAAGAAACAGTAGAAAAAGAGCCAGACGGTGAAGTGTTGATCAACGAATACTGCACCGGTGAGAGCTACTTTTCCGACAAAGACACTTTTAGAGCTACCGCCACTGGCGAAAGCATGGACCGCGAAACGGCCAAGAAAAAAGCACGCTCTAACGCCAATGCCGAGCTCGCAAAAACCATCACCACAACGATGCAAATCGTTGGTGACAACTACGTGAACTCAACAGAGTTTAACAACAAAGAGGAGCTCACCGAAACGTTCAACGAAATGGCGAGAACCGTAATCGACCAGGAGCTGAAAGGCGCAAAGAAGATCTGCGACAAGCTCACTCAAAAGTCTGATGGCCGCTACGTTTCTTACATCGCACTCGAGCTCTCCGGAGACGACATCGTGAGCGAGTACAACGAAAGACTTTCAAAAGACGAGCGCATCAAAGCCGAGTACAACTACGAAAAGTTCAAAGAAACTTTCGAGCAAGAGATGAACAAACTCGAGAATCAATAAAAAGATTCTACTCTAAAAAATTCCAAACCCCGATGGCAATCAGCTTTCGGGGTTTTTTGTTTACCCCATTTTCTCCCTTTGTCCTACAACATCCGCCAGCAGTTTGCGATATATTTACCTCGGACTTTTTTGAATAACAGTCAGTTTGGTTAAATTCACTTTATGAAGCACCTACTCTCCAAAAGGTTTGTGCCACTTTTGTTTTTGGCGCTTGTTTTCCTCGGTTCCTGCAAAAAGGAAGAACCCGTTTACGAGGACAACACGATTCCGCCCTACAGCGAAATCCCGACTATTGAGGTCAACAACTACGTCAACAGGCTTTTTATCGACATTATCGGTCGCGAGCCGACAGACGAAGAAATGGACCGAGACACTCAACACCTCGAAGAAAACAACCTCAGCACCGAGGCCCGAATCGAAATCATCAACACGCTTTTCTTTAGCACCGAGCCCGTTCCGGGAGACACGAGCTACAACCACGCTTACTTCACGAAACTTTACGAAGACACCAAAGCCAGACTGATAGAAGGAGCTTCGGACGCTGAGATCACTCAGGAGTACAACGTTTTTCGCAGCAACGCCATTGCCGATTCGCTTTCTGGCAACATTGGCAGCTACGAGCAAAACATGGTTCAGGCGAATCGTCTAAAGGACATTCTCGACAGCCCAATCAGACTGCGAGAAGGCACGATCAACATCAGACGGATGTACGAATTCATGCTCTACAACTCGATCTACGACCAGATCAACATGGGCGCTTTCAATTTTATAAACGCCACTTTCAACGACCTCTTTTATCGCTTCCCAACAGAAGCGGAGTTTGAACAGTCGTTTCAAATAATCGAGCTTAACCAGCCGGCACAGGTTTTTGGCCAGGTGGCCCAAAATAAAAGCGAGTACATCGACATCATGACCGAGTCTGACGAATACGAAGAAGGAATGGTGCGCTGGGCTTTTCAGACGTTTCTTTCGCGTGAACCGTCCACAGCCGAGGTGAGTCAACTCGCTCCGGCTTTTGGTTCCACCAGCAATTTGCAATCGATACAAAGACAAATTCTAATTACAGATGAATATGCGGGATTTGAAAATTAATACAGTCGCCATAGCGCTTTTGGCGGTGCTCACCCTGGCTTCCTGCCGAAAGGAACCCGAGCCGAAGTTCGTGCTCAATGATGTTGAGTTGTACGCTTCGGGAAGTGACAAAACCAAGCGCAAAACCAACGAACAGTACGTTGCGATTTTGTACACCAACCTGTTTCAAACGGCCCTCTCTGCCAACGACCTGTTCGACATTGGCGAATGCATCCAGTCGATTGGCGACAAGGAGCTCGCCCGCGAAGTGATCATTTCCAACTTCATGAACAAGCCGGGAGTGATCCTTCCATCTGAAGACGACATGAACGCTGACCTCGATCAGTTTATCGAAGACACTTATGTGAAGTTTTACGTACACTACCCAACCGCAGCCGAAAAAGAATACCTGAGAAATTTTATCAGCTCCAACCCATACATGACCCCGGAGATGGTTTACTTCTCCTTCGCCCTATCTGACGAATACATGTACTACTAAAAACCGGCAAGAGATGAAAAGAAGAGAGTTTTTGAAAAAAACCGGAACGGCAGCAGCGGCCTCGATTGTCGCTCCCTACATTTTGCCAAGCGGAAGGCTTTTTGCCTCTACCGGAAACCGCATGAACAACCACGTGGTTTTGGTGATGTTTGCCGGTGGAGTGCGTCAGCAGGAATCGATCTTGCAGCGCTACCTGGACGACAGCCAGGAGGGCGACCCGTACCCGGGTAATATCATGACCAACATGCTTACCGGAGCCGCTCCCGAGCAAAAGATTGTCTACGGAACAGGCAACGGAGGAATGAACCCAATCCCTTCGATTTTATCTACTCCGCTCGATCAGCAGGGAACGGTTTTCAGAGAAGTACAGGCGCTTTCGGCAGGACACTACGGTGGTCTCAACAGCCTTTTGCAGGGAAGTACAGTTACCACTCAGGGACTCAAGCAAAAGCCGGTGAACCCGACTATTTTCGAATACCTCAGAAGGCACGGTGGATACTCGGCAACCGACATGTGGTTTGTGGGTAACAACCTCGTGAACTCCACCGCACTTCTGAACTACAGTGTTCATCAGGATTACGGAGCACAATACGGAGCCAACTTCCTCGCTCCTACCATCACCTTCGGACCAAAAGGGCAAGAGTTTTTGAGCGATGCAAAAGTGTACCATCCGGAAAATGAGCTCGACCCGATGTATCAACTCAAATATTTCCTCGACAACACTTTTGAGCAGTACGGCAGCAATCTCGAAACCATCGGAAACACAGCCGCTGAGAAGCAAAACATCAAGCAGTTTCTGGAGCACATGTTCGACAAAACGCAAAACAACTCAGTCGATCACGCACCGGTTTCGGATAACAACGACCTTCAGGCCGTGGGCTACGCCTGCGAAGTGATGAAATGGTTTAAACCCGCATTGACAGTTGTCAACCTCAACAGCGTGGACACCTGCCACTCGAACTTTACGGGTTACCTCCAAAACCTTCACAGGGCCGATCACGCAGTGGGTCACATCTGGAACTACATCCAAAATGAAATCCCCGAGATGGCCGGAAGCACTACGATGCTCGCCACTCCGGAATGTGGAAGAAATCAAAACCCGAATGCGGTTTTAGACGAAAACAACTGGCTGGCTTACGACCACTCCGACCAAAACGCACTACGCGTTTTCAACATGATGGTCGGGCCAAACGTTCCGTCAAACCTGAGCATTGGCAGTGAAAACAATCCCGTTGGAATCACCTCCGATAGCATGCTGACGATTGCAGACATTTTGGGAGTGAAGCCAGAAGTGCAAAGTGCTGGAATGCTCGCTCCGGGAACTCAATCTCTTTTTGACAGAATATGATCTTGAAGCAAAAAAATATCGCCATTGCCGTAGTTGCTTTCGCCTTGCTCGTTTTGGGCTGCCGAAGAGACAAGGTCGACAATCCTTACGAGGAAATCGACTACACTGTGGCCAACGACAATCCGAGTCCACAGGACATTCCTTCAGACAACTTCGCCTACTTGCACGCGAAGATTTTCAGACCGACTTGCGCCAATGCCGGTTGCCACGATGGAACTTTTGAACCCGAATTCAGATCGGTAGCGAGCTCCTACAACACGCTGGTGAATCATCCTGTGATTGCCAACGATGCACAAAACAGCTACGAATACCGCGTGGTTCCCGGAAGTGTGGAAAATTCATTTTTGCACCTGCGACTTACAGAGAGCATTCCCAACACCACGGGGATGATGCCACCGGAAGTGGATCCCGACTCAGACTGGCCGCAGTACCGAGAAGATTACATCGATTTAATTGAAAACTGGATTGCCAGCGGAGCTCCAGACATGTTTGGAAATCCCGCTCCGTCAGCTTCCAACAATTTTCCGGCAACGGTAGAAGGCCTGGCAGTTTTCCCGGCAGGAAACACCACTGATCCTTATCAGAGAGACGAATCTGAAGTTGGCATTACTCCGATTTTGGTAGATCCCGCTACTGTCGACATCTGGATTTTGGCCACTGACGACAGCACACCGCAGCAAGACATTTCCGCTCAGGTGGAGATCGCCACTTCTCTGGAAGAATTTGATGAAGAGGATCTGGCCGAGTGCTCCACAGCGGGTAGTTTGCAGGCACTCGACTTTTTCGACAACTCTGCCAACTTTCAACACAAGGCGACAGTCGACCTGAGCAGTTACCAGACGGGAGACGTATTGTTTGTGAAGTGCTACGTGAGTGATGGAGAACAGGCTTTCCCTCAGGAAATCCCCAGTGAAGGATCGAGCCAGCAAATCGTTTCCATTTTCATTTTAAAAATTATTTGATGACAATGCCGAGAATTGCACTAATCATAGCTTTTTCAGTTCTTTTTGCCTTAGGTTGCAAAAAAGAAGAAACGGTTGATCCATCGCCAGAAATCACTTACGTCTCAATGAGTGCCAGTCAGGTTGTGGAATTTGAAAATCAGGTCGAAGTCACTTTTTCATACAAGGATGCCGATGGCGACATTGGTGAGCCCGACCCGGATGTAAAAACCTTGCGCGTGAAAGACGCCAGATTATCTGAAGCCGATTTTTATCATATTCCTCCTGTCACACCCGAACTTCAGGCACTAAATGTCGAAGGAACTTTCACAGTTGTTTTAAATCCACTTTTTTTGCTTGGAAACGGGAGTCAGGAAACTACCAGCTTTAACATTCAGCTCGAGGATCGGGCCGGAAACCTGAGCAACACAATTATGACACCTGAAGTACTAATTACCGATAGTCTCTAATTTTTTGATTTGAATTGATGCCGCGCTTTCTCCTCATAATCACTTTTTCGTTATTCGCTGCTGCGGGCCTGTGCCAGCTGCCGGAATACGAGATGAGCACCACCACTGTGACTGATTGTGATGGAATCCTCTACGATTCTGGTGGCGACAGCAATTACGGCAACAACGAAGATTTCGAATTCACCATCTCCACAGGCAATCCACTCACATTGACTTTTGTGGGAGACTTTTGTCTCGACAATGGATTTGACTTCGTCACCATTCACAACGGACCAAACACAGCATCACCAATTATAGGCGGACCTTTCACCGGAACCGATCTCCCAGGAAGCTTCACGGCCAGCTCGGGAACTGTCACTGTCCACTTCACCTCCGACAACAGCGCGGTTTTCTGTGGGTTTGAAATCCACTGGAACTCTCAGGCGCCAGCTCCTACTCCACCGGAAATAGAACTCGTAGACCTACCCGGTTGTGGGTCAAACAATTTTACGGTAGACTTTTCGATGCCGGTAGCCTGCCAGCCGATTTCAGAAACTGAGTTCCAACTGACCGGAGACGGTGACGTGCCGGTTAACAACGCCATTCCAATTGCGTGTACAGATGGTTTTTCGGAAGAAGTTTTTCTACTGCTCGGTGAATCGTTTAACTACAACTGCGAATACACGCTCGAAGCCACCGTGCAAGTTCCTGATGAGTGCGACAGCCTTTGGACGTTTACCGTGTCTACTACTTTTCTGTTCGACAACTGCGGCATTAACGCCAACATCGTTTCGGAAGAAGACACGATCTGCGCAGGCACCTGCACGGACATTACTCTCGAGCACCCGAACTGTCTGACCTATCAGTACGACTGGAGCAACGGACTCGCTTCAAATGACGGCCCTCACGAAGTTTGTCCCGAAACTACAACCACCTACTCTGTAGAAGTAACCGAAGTGGAAACGGGAATTGTTGAAACTTTTGAGTACACACTCGAGGTCACCGATGCCGACATCGACTTTGCCGATCAATCAATTTGTCAATCCCTGCCGGGCTTTGAGCTGACTGCGTATCCCGAAGGTGGCGTGTGGTCGGGCCCTGGAATGTCTGAAGAGGTCGAAGGATTCTTCGAACCCGACAGTGCCAACATTGGCTTGAACCAGATTATCTACTCGGCTTCAGACTTTTGTCTGGACACATTAGAAATAAACATTATCGAAGCTGATGCCGGACCGATTCAGGCGGCTTGTCCCGAAACGGACCCTTTTGCATTGTCGGCATCGCCACCAGGAGGAGACTGGAGCGGAGCTTACATCGTTTCCGATTCGCTTTTCAACCCAGCCGACACCGGTACCTTCATGGTGAGCTACGATGCGCTGAATGGATGCCAGGACAGTACTTTCATAAATGTGGCTAACATCACTGGCACCTTCGATCTCGACACGCTTTGCCAATCGAATTTTATCGATACACTCGACTTTTCGCCACTAGGTGGAACCTGGTACGGCCCCGGAATTGTCGACTCGCTCGCGGGTGCCTACGATCCGTCCGAAATGCCAGATGGTGATGTCACTTTTACCTACGTTACAAATGGCTGCGACCAGATTGTGGATTTGTTCGTGAAGCCGATCGACACTGGGCCGGCCTACATTTCTGCGTGCCCCGAAAACCAGCCTTTCGAGCTTTACGAAAATCCTTCACCTGCCGGCTACTGGAATGGACCCGCACTCACGGATACTCTTGAAGGCGTTTACGACCCTTCGCTTTTGGGCAACAACGTGTGGACCGAAAACATTTACACGGCAGAAAATGGCTGCACCGACACTGTTTTTGTCTGGAACATCGAAACCGTGATTCAACCGGAAACCCTTTATTTCTGTGTGGATGATGAAACGCTGCCGCTGATTCCGGAGACCATCGGTAGACAGCCCTGGGGCGGTAATTGGTTCGGGCCGACCAGCTACAACGCTGAAGAGGAATACCACGAGTTCATCCCATCAGAGGCGGGAATTGGAAGTCACACTTTGCTTTACGAACAAAACGGCTGTGTTGACAGCATGGTAGCAGTGGTCAGCCCTTCAGAAATCCCACTCGACACAATCGTTCTTTGCTCCGATCAAGAGCCTTTTGAGATTTTGGAATCGATGGAGGAAGGTGGCATTTGGACAGGCTCCGGAATCAGCTCTGCTCAAGAAGGAATCTACGACCCGGCCATGGGTGCTTCTGGCGATCATTACATTTACTGGAATGCTCCCGCGGGTTGCAACGACTCGGTTTTAGTGCAGCTCACCACTTTTCAGCAAGCGGAAATTTCGGGAGTCGACAGCACCTATTGTCTGGTAAACACGGAGTTTACGTTTACCGCCTTTCCCGGTCCTGACGGACTTGGAGGAGCAGTTTCTGACACGATCTTCAATCCGGCCAGTCTCGGAAGTGGAGAGCATACCATCACACTCAACCACTCCGAAAGTGTTTGTATGAGTTCCGATAGTGTGACCTTCACAGTCTTGCCAGAACTCGAAACAGAACTGCTGGCTTCCGACACATTAATTTGCAACGGTGCAAGTGTAACGCTTACGGCTTCCACAAACGGAGGAACTTCTGACGAATCTCTCAGCTTCTCCTGGAACAACGGATTGCTGGGCGTTCAGGAAAACACAGACTCTCCCGATGGCGATACTCAATACGTGGTTACAGTTTCGGACGGCTGCTCACAGCCTACTGTAGATTCAATTTCTGTAGAAGTATTGCCGCCAATTGAGTTTCAAGTTTCGGTGAGTGACACGCTTTGTTTTGGTGACAGCACTGGCTCGGCCGTACTTCAGTTTGTAAATCTTTCTAGCTACACTCCAACCTGGGGCGAAAACGATCCGATTGTGGCCAACGCCATTTCGGCAGATGCCGGAAGTAGCCATTTGCTTACCGTGACCAACAACAGTCAGGGTTGTAGTAAAGACTCACTGATTTATATCCCCGCCTACCCTCCACTCAGCACGAATTTTTCAATAAACCCGAACGAAGATTGCATACCATTCGACCAGGCGTCCCCGCTCAATGTCATCGACCTCAGTCAGAATGCTGTGGCAGGAATATGGGACTTTGACAATGGCCAAAGTGAAATGTACGAGCCTGGAGAAAACCCTTCTCCAAGTTATGACACGCCCGGTAATTACACGATTAAGCTCTTCACTCAAAATATAGGAGGTTGTGTAGACAGCACAGAAATGATGATTTGCGTAGCCAACCCAACTCCAATTTTTGTCCCGGACATCTTCTCACCAAACGATGATGGCGCCAACGACATGCTTTACGTTCGCGGGCCGGCAATCACAACAATGACTTTTCAGGTGTTCGATCGTTGGGGAAAAATGGTTTTCTCTTCAGACAATCCTGATCACGGTTGGGATGGTAATTCTCATGGTGGAAAAATGCCTGAGGGCGTTTACATCTATCACCTAACAGCAAAACTCGAAGACGGAGCTACCGTAGAGCAAAATGGAAATGTCACTTTGATTCGATGAGAGCATTCAAAAACCATATCGCTTTGATTGTGCTTGTTCTTGCGGCTTTTAGCTTGCGAGCACAAGACGGTGCCATTTCTCCTTATTGGTTTACACCAGTTTTCGTGAATCCAGCCGAAACCGGAAATTTCGATGGAACGATTCGCGCTTCGGCAGTCTACCAAAACCAATGGCTTGCGGGTGAGGAGACTTTCACTACTTCTGGTGGTTCAGTTGAAATTTCACTGGGAAAAGAAAAGAACGACAACGGCTACTTGTCGCTCGGAGGAGCTGTGATTCAGGACAAGGCGGGAACCACACAAATGGGCTACTTCACAGGTTTGGCCTCATCGGCCTACCACCTAAAACTGAACAGGAAAAACAGCCTCTCAGCAGGACTTCAACTCGGGTGGACACAACGAAACATGAAAACCAGCGACCTGCGATGGGATGCGCAATGGAACGGTATCGGCTACGACCCAACATTGCCAACACAAGAAAATTTCAGTGCCGAAATGAGGAGCTTTTTCGATGGTGCTTTTGGATTAAACTGGCAACGCATTTCGAGCAGAGACTTTAGCTACAGTTTGGGCTATGCAGCTCATCATATCATGCAGGATCAAACATTTTTGGAAGAGGGAAATGGCCGATTCCTAATGCGTCACACAGCATACGGAAAAGTTCAAAATAATTTTGGCTGGGCCGATGTCACCTTGCACGGAAGGTTCATGATGCAGGGCGGAGCAAAACTTTACGAAATTGGAGCCGTTGGCGAAAAACGCATTGGTGACGAATCGAGATTCACCAATTACAAAACCTCTTCAGCCATTCTCGGAGGGTTCAATTTCAGATGGGCGAGCGAAGTAACTCCTTTTGTCGGATTTGAATTCAAGCGCTCCTTCAAAATCGCAATGTGCTACGCAATCCGATTTGGAGAGATCACAAATTATGCCGGTGGAAACGCATTGCAGATCAACCTCATTTACGAAGGCTCGCTTAAACCTTCAAGGAAAAAGCTCAACTGAGCCATCGGTAGAGCATCACTGCAAGGCACATGAGAAAAACGAAGAACGAGATTTTATTAATCCCGTGCATCATTTTCAGATTCACGTTGTCGGTTTCCGATTTTCTAAACCAGTTCACCGGATTGATGTAGTGCAGAATTTTCTTGAAAAGCATAATTCAACTTTTATTTCATTTGAGAAATTGGCGCGCTCTTTAATCTCATCACCACGCTATCTCTCGACTCCGCTCGAGAACCTCCAGCCGCACCAGCCGAAATTTCGTGGGTAGGCCGGTTGTCGAGCGGAGTCGAGACAAGAAGAAAAAGATAGCATTCAAAATAAGCACGAATCTTTAATCGTTTTCGAGAAACCTGCAGAGATGCTATTAAACTCTAACCTTCACTTCCCGCAATAACAGAGATCTCAACATTTACGCCCTTCGGAAGTTTTTTCACCTCCACACATTCTCTTGCAGGATAGTTATCAGAAAAGTAAGATCCGTAAACTTTGTTCACATTTGGAAACTGATCCATGTCGGCCAAAAAGATGGATGCTTTCAAAACGTCTTCCCAACGAAAACCGGCCTTCTTTAAAACCGCCTCAACATTTTTCATCACCTGATGAGTTTCACTCTCGATGTCGTCTATAACGAGCTTGCCCGTGAGCGGATCAATGGCAATCTGACCACTAACAAAGGCGAGGTTTCCCAGTGTTACCGCCTGATTGTAGGGACCAATTGGAGCAGGTGCATCTTTAGTTTCTACGATCTTTTTCATTCCATTAATTTTGGCTCAATTTAATAATAACCTGAGTTCGATTAATAGTTTAGGCTTCAGACCGCTTATAAATAGTGAGTTTCAACTACAAGTTTGGAAGGAATAGCGAGCTATTTCAATAAACTTGTAGACGGAAGATGGCTATTTAGAAGCGGAATTCGAACTCAGGTTAATAGATCCGAGACCTGTGCGCATCCTCATAATCGACAATTTCGATTCGTTTACTTTCAACCTATTTCACTACTGTGAGCAGTTTTGCGATGATGTGACTGTAGTACGCAACAACGCCATTGAGCTCGATGAAATACAAGCGTTCGACAAGATTGTTCTCTCTCCCGGTCCCGGACTTCCAAAAGATGCAGGCATCACGCTAAAAACGCTTGAACATTTCTCAGAGACAAAAAGCATTTTGGGAGTTTGCCTGGGCATGCAGGCCATGGCAGAATTTTTTGGAGGAAGCCTGAAAAACCTCCCTTCTGTGCTCCACGGTAAAACGAGTTTGTGCACAGTCGAAAAACCTGACCTCCTTTTTAAAGACATCGGCAACAGCTTTGAAATTGGTCATTATCACTCCTGGGTAATCGACAGGATGCCAAAGAATTTTGAAGTGACCGCCAAAAATGCAGAGGGATTGATAATGGCTATGAGCCACAAGAATCTAGATTTAAAAGCCGTACAGTTTCACCCAGAGTCGATACTGACACAACACGGTTTAAAGATGATTGAGAACTGGGTGCGCGGTTAGTAGAGCAAGCCATCGTCTTGTGTGGAGAGGTTCTGTCGCCTTTGCAGCTTGAGATCCTGAAGCACAGAAGCTTTTACATTCAGCTGTACATTGTAACTCTGGCGAACTCCAAATGGGATGTAAGAAAATGTGAGCTCCCAGCAATGCAAGTCCCAATACAGCTGAAGTGAGGTGGTAGTAAAATCTTTTGTATCAAAATCATACCCTGAATTCACAGAAAGCTTCCAGCGATCGAGGATAGTCACATTTCCATTAAACATGATCGCCTGGCTAATATCGGTAGTATCGGACTGAATGACTGGATCGAATTGTCGATCAGCTACGAGGTTGTAAGTAACATTCAATGACCATGGCATGTGGTACCACTTTTGCTTTTCAGATGGCTCTTCTTCGTTCAGCTCCTCGCCACCCTCTTGCTCCTGAGCTCTAACAGATGGAGGTACATTGCTGTTGAAATTATTATTTCTGGTGCTTCCGATATTCGATTGCGTCTTGCTTCTCAAGTTAGCCGAAAGACCAACACTTGCGTTTTGCAGGCGCAGTGCCTGGCTCCCGGGTTCATTGACCAAAAACCTATCGATAGTTCGCCCGAGAGAATCACGAGCGTATGGGCTGTACCTGCTGTTATAGTTGAGCGAGATGTTTTCAAATAAAGTGGTAAAACCATTCATACTAACCGGACTCAGATTGAGGGAGTCTGCAAAGACATTATAGCCAGAACGGATGGTGAAGTTTTCAATCAGCTTTAGCTTTTTCGTCCCTTTTTCAGACTTCCGGTCGCGCACTTTCATCTCCAGATTGTTTTGAAGGCTAAAGTTCACGTTCCCATTTCTCGTAGTGCTTGGGGTGCCGTAGATTCCATAATCGAAAGGTGAAAAACTCGTGAACTCACCTTCTTCGCCAATGTAGGCATACTCACGCGTGTCGCGATTTGGATTGTAGGAAAAGCTCAGGTTTGGAGTGAGCACATGGCGCAGGGCTTTCACCACCTCGCTGCGATATTGGATGGTAGTAAATATCTTGGTAGTTGCCGAAACGCTCGCACTCCAGTCGCGGCCGGCAATAAAACCAGGAACTGTATCGATCTGCTGAGTCATCGTCTCGGGATCTACTCCGAGCTCCAGTGATTTAAAGTACCAGTATTCGTTGTAGTTCACACTTGGGTTGAAGGTAAAATATCCGGCTTTCAAAGAGGTGTTGGCCTGAGCCTGGTGCTGGATCCCGTTTCTGAACTGACCCGTAAGTTTACCGAGATTATCGAGACTAACCTCTGACTGGTCAACTGAAAGTCGATTGTCAAAATCAGCTGAGTAGCGGACACCAATTCTCGACAGACCTTCCACGAACTCCGAAGCTCCGGGTTTGTCGAGGCCCTCTAAAGGAAAGAATCTACTTGCAGTGAAGGCTACTGTTGGCAAGTTCAGGGACATTCTTCCTGTGTTGGAGTTTTGACTTTGGCGGGCATTTACCGATAAGTTTAGAGGCACTCCTTTGTAGCTTCCACTCCTGCTGTAGCGAATATTTGATTGAAATGTGTTGGTAAGGAAGTCTTCCTGACTACTATTCAGGTTGTTCCTGAAGTTGTTGGTAGATCCAAGGTTCACATCGGCCGAAAAATTAGACTTCGGATGGGCTTTTGGATCTTGTTGGTGATTCCATCGCACAAAGAACGTAGTCTCCTTATTGAAGTCAGGCAATTCGGGAATGCCATTTTTCCTCACCGTTCGTGAAACTTCAAAGCTACCGTTGAACTTGTAGCGCTTTCGGTAGTTCGTCACATTCCTCAAAGACCAGCTTCCACGCGAATAAATGTCTCCCAATAACTTTGTGTCGGCCCAGTCTTTTATCGGTATGTAATACCCGAGGTTCTGTAAAAAGAATCCGAGATCACCCCCGTCTCCGTATGCCGGTAGCAAAATTCCATGGCTGCTTTCATTCTTTCTGGGAAAAAATCCAAAAGGCAACGCCAGCGGAGTCGGTACTTTTCTAACCTTCATGTAAACCGGCCCACTCACGATTTTATCACCTGGGATCACAATTCCTTTGGTCAGCTGAAAGTGGTAGTGTGGATTTTCTGCATCGCAGGTTGTCACCTTTCCGTCCTTGATGCTAAACCAGCCCTGTTTTTGCCTCTTGGTGGATTCTGCATGGAGATACATTTCACCTTGCTTTGTAACGGTCTCTTTAATAAAAGCCTTGCCCGTGCGGAAATTGTAGCACATCGACTTTGGATTGTACTCCTTGCCACCTTCCAAAAACACCGGAGTTTGGACTAACTGATCAGCCGTGTCGAGAATTCCTTCCGCACAAACTGTGTTGGTCTTAAAGTTGTATTCGATGTAACCAGCGGTCAGTTCGAGGTCCTCATATTTCACCACTGCGTTTCGATACATCTTGTAGACATTGTTCTCGAGATCGAACGAAGCACTGTCGGAAGATTGGAAGTCGACTTTCGAATTTACCACGTCTCTGCTGGGTAGCGAGTCGTTTTCGGAAATAATGGCTGTAGAATCCGCGTTTACACCAACAGTGTCGGGAGCAGCTGTCAGACTATCCGTTTGAGCTTGTGTCGATAAAGAATCTGCTTGCGAAAAGGCTGGAAGAAACCCGATTATCAACAAAAACGCGAGGAAAAATTTGTGAGGAAAGGAAAGCCAGCCCAAAGCGATACTTTATTTTTGCTGTAGTTTGAAAAAGCAGCTCCAAAACTAACGAATAAACCCGATAACAGTATATATGAAATGCCAAAAGGATATAATTTCAAGGAATAAAAGCATCACCATTTTTTTGGTGTTTGCCGCCTTGTTGATGTTGGCTGCTGTTCCGTCACCTCCACCTACCGCCAATGAGATTCACACCGTTGTGCTCGATGCCGGCCACGGAGGAAAAGACCCGGGGAACCTCGGTACAGGTCGTTACAAAGACACTGAGAAAGACATAGCCCTGGACGTTACGCTACAGCTGGGAGAATACCTCAAGGAGTCTTTCCCCGATCTTAACATAATTTACACCAGAGATGACGATTCTTTCCCGAAGCTGGAGGAACGAGTGGAAATTGCGAACGATGCAAATGCCAGTATTTTTATTTCCATTCACTGCAACAGCGCTACACCGAGGGCATATGGAACTGAGACTTTTGTAATGGGACTTCACAAGTCGCAAGCTTCTCTAAACACAGCCATTCAGGAGAACGCATCGATTTACCTCGAGGAGGATTACAAAGGAACCTACAAAGGTTTTGACCCGAACGACCCTGACACCTACATCAAGTTGAGCTTGCGTCAAAACGTCTACCTCGATCAAAGCTTGTTGCTATCCAAAAACATTCAGGACCAGTTTCGGGAACGCGTGGGCCGGAGAGACAGAGGAGTTAAGCAAGCCGGATTTTACGTAATCAGCTTCACCAGCATGCCAAGCGCTCTTGTCGAACTCGGTTTTTTGACCAACAAAGAAGAAGAGGACTTTCTGCACAGTGAAGTAGGAAAAACGTACATGGCCTCGGCTATTTATCGCGCTTTCCACGATTACAAAGAAAAAATGGAATCTGCCGATATTCAACCTGAGGACATTCCCGAGCCTGATTCAAAAACAACTGAGCCCGAGGGTGACGATCGCAAATCAATCCCACTCAATGAATTGGTTGTGAACGAGACGATCGACAGCGGCATTTATTTCGAAGTACAGATACTCACTTCTTCAAAAAAAATTGAAAAAACTCCCGAAAACTTTAATGGCCTTGCCAATGTTGATGAGTATATTAGCAGCGGTTTGTACAAATACGCCACGGGAAAAACCCGCGATTTTGAAAAGGCAAAAACCAACCAGGAACTATTGAAAAACAATGGTTTTCCCGGTGCTTTCGTTATCGCTCTGAAAAACGGCAAACGCATTGATTTGCAGGAAGCATTGGCAAAATACAACAAATAGCAGATTTTGAGTAAAAAAGGGATTTCCAAGGAATTTAAAATCGGAATTGTTCTCATCGTTAGCATAGCCCTCCTGATTTGGGGGCTAAGTTATTTGAAGGGGGTCGACATCTTTGACACGCAACGAGAATACTACTCGCGCTACGATCAGATTGACGGACTTGCTGTGGGAAACCCGGTGATTCTTAATGGCTACCAAATCGGTCAGGTTCGCAAAATTGATTTCGAAAAGAAGGGAGACGACAACCTGGTTGTCACATATTCTGTGAACGAACCGAACGTGCCTATTCCAGCAGATACCAAAGCAAAAATTTATTCTTCAGACCTTCTTGGCTCCAAGGCAGTGGAAATCGTTTTAGGCGATAGCTCTGTAATGGCCGAAACAGGCCAGGAACTCGTTGGCATCCGCCAGGTAGAGTTTACCCAGGCGTTGCGAAAAGAGCTGGAGCCTTTGAAAAAGAGTACGGAGCAACTCATCAAGAGTGTCGAAGAGGTGGTGACTAACTTCAAGGTTGTTTTCGAATCGGAAGCCACTCAAGGGTTGCCAAAAGCATTCGAAAGCCTCGAATCTACACTCGCAAACCTGGAGTCAACGTCAGCCAGACTTGACAACATGGTTGCTGAAAACAGTCAAACGGTTAAACGAATCTTCGGCAATGTTGAGTCCATTAGCGAAAACCTGAATGAAAACGAGGGAAAACTCAATAAGATCTTCACCAACTTTGAAAGCTTGAGTGACTCACTGGCAAAAGTGAACTTCACACAAACCATTCGCAAAGCCGACCGCGCAATGGCAAATTTCGAGCAAGCCATGCAAAAAGTTAACGAAGGAGAAGGTTCGCTCGGCAAGTTGATCAACAACGACACACTACACAATCAACTGGTGGAAGCAGCGAGAGAAATGGAACTGCTGATTGACGACATCAACGCAAATCCAAAAAAATACCTACATTTCTCTGTCTTTGGAAAGAACGGCACCAAGGAGCTGAGCGAAAAAGAAATGGAGAAAATCCGGGAAGAGGCCAAAGAAGCCGCCAGAGAAGAAGTGAACCAGGAAAAGAACTAACTGTATGATATCCAGCATTATTTTTATCCTCGTGATGGCCGTGGGCATTGCTCTTTTTGCCATGCGAATAAGACAAATCAGAAAGAATATTTTACTCGGCCGCGATCTCGAACTCAGCGGCAGCAAGTCTGAGCGCTGGAAAACAATGGCTCGCGTGGCTCTCGGCCAATCCAAAATGGTGACTCGCCCAATAGCCGGAATCATGCACATCCTGATTTATGTCGGGTTCATCATCATCAACATCGAGGTACTCGAAATCATTATTGATGGAATTTTTGGAACACACAGAATCTTCGCTTTCATCGGACCAGTTTACGATGTGCTGATTGCTTCATTCGAATTTTTGGCAGTCGGTGTGATTCTTTCCTGTGTCATCTTTTTGGCCAGACGATACATCGTTAGGCTTAAGCGATTCTTCGCCCGTGAAATGACTTCCTGGCCAAAGCTCGATGCGACAATCATTCTCGTGGTTGAAATTCTTTTGATGTTTGCTTTCCTCAGCATGAACGCAACAGATTACCTGCTACAGCAAAAGCTTGCAGCAGCGCAGGCTTCGGGAGGAGAAATCTCAGAACAGCTCAGCCACTACATTCAGGCCGGAAGCTTTCCAGTGAGTGAGGCGCTTCTCGTTCCCATCTACGAAGGAATGGACACAAGTGCATTGATCTTCACCGAACGATTTATGTGGTGGTTCCATATCGTGGGAATTCTCGCGTTTTTGGTTTATATCCCCTACTCGAAGCACTTCCACATTTTCCTTGCATTTCCCAACACCTACTACTCAAAGCTCACTCCCAAAGGTCAGTTTTCTAACATGGAGTCGGTTACCAACGAAGTAAAGTTGATGATGGACCCCGATGCCGATCCGTATGCTGCTCCGGCAGAACCGGAAGGCGATGAAGCTCCAGGACCTTTTGGTGCCAAGGATGTACAGGATTTGAACTGGAAACAGCTGATGGATTCGTACTCCTGCACCGAGTGTGGTCGATGCACTTCGGTGTGTCCGGCCAACATCACCGGCAAATTGCTCTCTCCTCGGAAAATCATGATGGACACGCGCGATCGTCTCGAGGAAGTTGGTAAGAACGTACAGAAAGACGGATCGATCAAGGATGATGGAAAGTCGCTCCTTTACGATCACATCTCAGAAGAAGAGCTTTGGGCCTGCACCACTTGCAACGCATGTGTGGATGCCTGTCCGGTAAACATCGACCCGCTAGGAATCATCGTAGACCTACGAAGATTTCTCATCATGGAAGAATCGAAATCTCCGGAGGCCATCACCGCGATGTTCAACAACGTGGAAAACAACGGAGCACCGTGGGCATTCCCGGCTACTGACAGAGACAAGTGGCGCCAGGACGTGTAGTCGAATGGAGTGGATCACAACAGAATTTCAAAATAGAAAAACAGCATTATGAGCGAAGCGATAAAAGTCCCAACGGTTCAAGAAATGTCTTCTGCCGGTGAAGTGCCCGAAATTTTATTTTGGGTCGGCTGCTCGGGAAGTTTTGACGACAGAGCAAAGAAAATCACCAAAGCCATTGTGCGCATTTTGCACCACTGCAAGGTGAAGTTTGCAGTGCTTGGAGCAGAAGAAACTTGCACAGGAGATCCGGCAAAGAGAGCTGGAAACGAATTTCTCTACCAGATGCAGGCTATGCAAAATATCCAGACACTGGACGGCTACGGCATTAAAAAGATCGTGACGGGTTGTCCACACTGCTTCAACATCATTAAAAACGAATATCCTGCTCTGGGTGGAAACTACGATGTGGTCCACCACTCGCAGCTGCTCAACCAGCTTTTCGAAGAAGGCAGACTTAAAGTGAAAGAAGGCGGAACATTCAAAGGTCGCAAGATCACTTTTCACGACCCGTGCTACCTCGGGCGCGGAAACGATGTTTACGAAGCGCCTCGCGATTTGCTGCGCACGCTCGATGCCGAACTGGTGGAGATGAGACGATGTAAGAGCAAAGGACTTTGCTGCGGTGCCGGTGGAGCGCAGATGTTTAAAGAAGCCGAAAAAGGCAACAAGGAAGTAAACATCGAACGCACCGAAGAGGCGATGGAAACTAAGCCAGACTTCATCGCCACAGGATGTCCTTTTTGCAACACCATGATGACTGACGGAGTGAAAAACCTCAACAAGGAAGATTCCACACAAGTAAAAGACATTGCAGAATTGATTGCCGAAGCTCAGGATTTGATCTGAGAAAAGGCTTTCTTGAATTAACAAATCTAAGGATCGGACTCGTTTTCGGTCCTTTTCTATTTAGCTATATTTGACCGCATCGCATTTAATTTTTTAAACCAAAGAAGAAATGAAACTCCTGGAAGGTAAAACTGCACTGATCACTGGTGCTTCAAGAGGAATCGGAAAAGGCATAGCCAAAATATTTGTAGAACACGGAGCAAAAGTGGCTTTCAGCTACGCTTCATCAGATGAAAAAGCGCGTGAGCTCGAAAAAGAACTCTCAGCCGATGGCGGTGAAGTGAAGGGTTTCAAATCAAATGCTGCAAAGTTTGACGAAGCTCAAGAACTCGTGAGTCAGGTAGTGAAAGAATTTGGCACTGTTGACATTTTGATCAACAACGCTGGAATTACCCGCGACAACCTCTTGATGAGAATGAGCGAAGAGCACTGGGACGAAGTGATGGAAGTGAACCTGAAGTCGTGCTTCAACCTCACCAAAGCCGTAATGAAAACCATGCTAAAAGCGCGCTCAGGATCTATCATCAACATGAGCTCAGTTGTGGGCGTGAAAGGAAATGCTGGCCAGGCCAACTACGCAGCTTCGAAAGCCGGAATCATCGGCTTCACCAAGTCAGTTGCTGCCGAGCTCGGCTCCAGAAACATCCGTTGCAATGCCATTGCTCCAGGATTTATCGAAACTGAAATGACCGATGCACTCAACGAAGAAACCGTTCAGCAGTGGCGCGATGCAATTCCGCTGAAACGCGGTGGCACGCCAGACGATGTTGCCAACTTATCGCTTTTCCTCGGTTCTGATCTGAGCACCTACATCACCGGGCAGGTGATCAATGTGGACGGTGGAATGTTGATGTAATCTAACCTAATCCCGATCGAAGAATTTGTCATTAATCACTGAATATCCAACCTGGTTTATTCTGCTTTGCCTGCTGGCCGGAGCCATTTACGCAGGAGCGCTCTACACCAAAGACCGGCTCAATCGTCACTTTGGTAGACCGCTGATTGTGTTGCTGGCTGCAGCGCGTTTCATAGTAGTGACGACCATCGCGTTCTTTCTGCTCAATCCGCTCTTGAGATCAACCGATCGCGAAGTGGAAAAACCGATCGTTGTGGTGGCGCAAGATGCCAGTGAAAGTTTGGTGGTTGGTGAAGACTCCACTTTTTATAGAGGTGAGTACCTCGATCAGCTCAGACAGATCTCTGCCGAACTTGGCGAAGACTACGAAGTCCGTACTTACACTTTCGGAGAAAAAGTGAGCGAGGGAATCGACAGCCTGAGCTACGATCAAAAGTTTACCGATTTTTCGGATCTGCTCGATGAAGTTTACAACCGCTTCACCAACCGAAACCTCGGTGCGATTGTGATCGGCACTGACGGACTTTACAACAAAGGAACAAACCCTGTTTACGCATACCGAAAACTCAACGTACCGGTTTACACTGTGGCCATGGGCGATACCACTCCCCAACGCGATGTGTTGATCAAAAATGTGGCGCACAACAGACTTGCTTACCTGGGTAACAAATTTCCACTTGAAATTGTGACGGAAGCCAGGCAAGCTGAAGGAGAACGCGTCTCGCTTCGTGTTTCAAGAGGTGGTGAAACGCTCTTTAGCCAGAATTTGGAAATCGGCCAGGAGTCGTTTTTCAAGACGATTCCGGTGACGCTCGAGGCAAAAGAAACCGGACTGCAGCGCTACCGAATTTCAGTTTCGACCATTGAAAATGAAGTCACCACGGTAAACAACGTCAAAGACATTTTCATCGATGTGCTCGACAGCAGGCAGCGCGTTTTGATGCTCGCTTCAAATCCACACCCCGATTTGCGATCGCTGCAGAGAGCTATCTCGAGCAACGACAACTACAAGGTGACTTCGGAGCTACTTTCGGAATTTGACGGAAACACCACTGAATACGACCTGGTGATTTTCCACCAACTTCCCGATGGAACTTCGCTTTCAAAAAGCGCCATCAACAAGGCACTCGACAGTGGAGTTCCGGCACTCTTTGTTTGGGGTGGCGAGACAAATTTTAGCGACTTCAACGAATTGCAACTCGGTTTTTCACTGGAAAACTACAGACGCGACTTCCGCGATGTCGGGGCGACTTACGCTCCGGGCTTTTCGCTTTTCACGCTTTCTGAAGACCTCACCGGATCGATGGATGAGTTTCCTCCGCTGAGCGTTCCCTTTGGCGATGTTTCAGCCAGTGCTGGCATCACTCCTCTCGCCTACCAGCGCATCGGATCGGTGCAGACCGAAATGCCGCTAATCGGTTTCAACCAAACCCGTGACACGAAAGTTGGACTGATTGCCGGACTCGGAATTTGGAGATGGCAGCTCTACAACTACATGCGCACTGAGTCGCACGAGCGCTTCGACCAGATGATCACCAAAACGGTGCAGTACCTGGCAAGCAAGGAAGATCGCAGTTATTTCCGCGTGAGTGGCGAAACCGACTTGCTGGAAAACGAGCGCGCCACTTTCGAAGCAGAACTTTACAACAAGAGCTACGAGCTGGTGAACGGCCCCGATGTGACGATCACCATCCGCGATGACGAAGGAAAAGAATACCCGTTCACTTTCAGCAAAAGCGGAGAATCGTACGCGCTGGATGCCGGTTTGCTTCCTGTAGGAAACTACAGCTATGTGGCAAAGGCCACACTGGACGGCACGCAGTACACCGAAACGGGAGAATTCAGCGTGAGCCCAATTCAGCTGGAACTTGCCGAAACCCGAGCCAACCACCAACTGCTTTACAACTTCGCCACGGAAAACAACGGTGAAATGCTCTACCCCAACGAGCTCGACCAACTGACCGGGTTGATCAAAAACAAAAAGGAAATCGTTTCAGTAGCCTACGAGCAGGAAACTCTCACCGACCTCATCAACAAGAAGTGGATCCTCGCTCTCTTGCTTGGCTTACTCGCCCTGGAATGGCTGCTGAGAAAACGGAATGGGGCTTATTAGAAGCTACTCTTTGCATCCCTAATTTGCACAACTCACTCTTAATGGATAATTTACAGCTCTTAACTAAAATTATCCCCTATGAAAGCTCTGCTATCCATTTTTATTTTTATTACCATTTCACTGAGTGCAACTTCTCAAAACTACTTCTGGAATCACTATGGAGGTGAGTTTGACGATGTTGCCTATGATGTACAACAAACATCCGATTTAGGGTTTGTTTTATCTGGGCGAAGCGGTGTGTCGGTTCCTGAACTCGGTTCAGGATTGTACATGGTGAAAACGGACTCTGAAGGTAATGAGGAGTGGTCTCAAACTTATCTTGATACCGATGTAGAGTTAGGTTCTTGCGTGCATCAGACTGCAGATTTAGGTTATATCGTTTCAGGGTTTACGGATGGGAATGTGTTCGATGGATCTACCTTTAGCTTAACGAAGTTGAATTCAGAAGGAGTCGAAGAATGGACTAAGGAATACGACTTGCTGACTTTTGGACTTGGTGAGAATCTTATTATCACTGAAGATGATGGTTTTATTATTACTGGTCATGTGGTTGTTGACTCTTACCAACAAATTAAAGTGATAAAAACTGACAATCAGGGAAATGTAATATGGAGTCAGATTTATGAATCGGAATTTGATCAATTTGCTGAAAGCATAGTACGAACAAATGATGGTGGTTATGCAGTTTGTGGTGATTCTGGCAATTACGTTGGAAGCGATGTCATTCTTTTGAAAATCGATGAAAATGGAGAATTGATTTGGGATGAGTTCTTCGTAGGTAACGGTGGGGAAGCAGAATGTTTCTCTCTGGACACCACTTCAGACAATGGCTTTGTCATATATGGAACTTCAATATTTACTGATGAGGAAGTTTCTAACAAATGCTTACTTATTAAGACTGATAGTGAAGGCATTCAAGAATGGCAAGAAACCTATTATACTCTTGACGGAGCAAGCGGTCGTGGAGTAAAGGCAGTAGGAAATAACGGCTACATCATGACAGGCTATGCAATTGATAACACTCAGCAAGTATATTTAATGTATTGCATCAAAACTGACCCATTGGGTAGCACTGAGTGGGAACAGATTTTTGTAGAGTCACAAACAAGTAGAGGAAGATCCTGTACAATCACTCAGGATGGTGGTTTCGCATTTGCAGGAAGTGCAAATATCACGGACATTACTTACCAGGCCTACCTAGTAAAAACGAACTCATCTGGTACATTGAATATAAGCAGTCCGGAATCTACGAGAAGCAAAACGTCAGTTTACCCCAACCCATTTTCGAACTCTGCGACAATCTTTCTGAGTCTTTCAGCTGATAAGAGATTTGACCTTCAAGTTTTGGACAGTCATGGAAAGATCGTGAGATCTTTAGAAAATGTTCCCTACAGGCATACTTTCGATAGAGGAAAACTCAATAGTGGGATATACTATTATAAGGTTCTGGAAGATGGTAGTTTCTACGATTCAGGAAAGTTTATAATTCAGTAGAGAGTTAGTCTTTATTCAAACTACGCTAAACGCGCATTCCTTCGCTAAAGCTACGTAGAATAGGGACGGAGGGCAACCCTCCTACGCCAAGGCTTTCCACTCCGCTGAAGCTACGTAGTACGAGGACGGAGGACAAACCCTCCTTCGCCAAGGCTACGGAGGGCAAACGAAAAAAGCTCTTCCGGGCTGGAGCCGAAAGAGCTTTATCTAACCAATTAAATCTTTAGAGAAGTCGCACGCCTCTTAGAGCGATTACTTCTTCTCTGTGTAATATCCTTTTTCTTTGGCGCGCTGCAAGGCTTTGTAGATGCCAATTTTATTCACTGTGCGCAACGCTTTCGCAGAGATTTTCAATGTTACCGTACGATCTTCTTCCGGCACATAAAAACTCTTCTTCAACAAGTTCGGGTAGAACTTGCGTTTCGTTTTTCTATTCGAGTGGGAAACGTGGTTTCCTGTAATTACTTTCTTTCCGGTCAATTGACAAACTCTAGCCATATCTGTAAAACCTTAGTGTCTTCTCAAAAAATTTTGGGAGTGCAAAGAAACTAATTTTCTCCTTTGCAACAAAGAAATGATGTGTTTTAATTCAATGTTTTCTTTCAGCCACCAACAACTCCTTTCTGAGTAGGTCGAGCACCTGGTAAGCAGTCACCTCGATGTTTCTGCTGCGACTGTTGCCGAGGTGCAGGCATTTTGAAACTACACTCTGAGGTGAAGCCACGGCAATCCAGATGGTTCCCACTGGCTTTTCGGGCGTTCCACCAGAAGGACCGGCAATCCCGGAAGTCGCCACTCCATAGTCAGCTCCAAGGGCTTTGCGCACTCCAAGCGCCATCTGCTCCACCACCGGCTGGCTCACAGCTCCATGGTCTTTCAGTGACTGCTCAGAAACTCCAAGCTGACCTGTTTTCACCTCGTTGGCGTAGGAGACGATGGATCCCAGAAAATAATCTGAGCTTCCCGAAACACTTGTGATCATGTGGCTCACCATTCCTCCGGTGCAGCTCTCGGCAGCAGCCAGAGTAGATTTCGAATCGCGCAGCAATTCCCCCACAACTTCCTCGAGCAAATCGCCATTGGTGCCGTAGATCCACTCTGCTGCAAGATTCTCGAACTCCGAGGCTTTGGCTTCCACACGTTTTTCCAAATCTTCAATCCGATCTCCGTAAGCCGAAAGCCTCACCTTCACTCTTCCGGGAGATGGCAGGTAGGCAATTTTTACATTGGCTTCATCGAGTGAATTTTCCCAGTCTTTAACTTTTTCAACCAGAAAAGACTCTCCAATTCCGAGCGTCAAAATGGTTTTGTGGTAAATGGCAGGTCGGTCGAAGTGCTGAGCGATTTTATTGAGCAGCTCGTCTTTCATCAGTCCCTTCATTTCGTAAGGTACACCTGGCATGGAGATGAAAACCGTTCCGTCTTTCTCGAACCACATTCCGCTGGCCGTACCGCGGACGTTCAGGATTGTCTGAGCCGACTTTGGCAACATCGCCTGCTGGACGTTAGAGTCGAGCATCTTCTTTTTTCTGCGCTCAAAGTAATCGGTGATCCTGGCGAGCACATCTTCGTTCATCTCCAGTTCAGTATCGAAAAACTCACAAAGCGTGACTTTCGTGATGTCGTCACGAGTTGGGCCAAGACCTCCGGTGAGGATCACCAGGTTCGATCTTTTCGAAGCTGTTTCGAGTGCTTCGAGGATGTGCTCACGAGTGTCGGAAATCGAAGTGATCTGATAAATTGAAACGCCAATCAGGTTGAGCTGTTCGGCAATCCATGCCGAGTTGGTGTCCACCGTTTGGCCGATCAAAATCTCATCTCCGATAGTAATAACTTCCGCTTGCATACCCCGTAGTTTAACGATTCTCCGAAAATTTTTGGCAAGATACATCAATTGGCAAAGAACTTGTAATTTGCCGGGCAAACCACATTCAACATGAAAAAATCGATTTATCTTTTTCTACCCCTTTTACTCGCTTTTACTGCCTGCCAGGGACAGATTTTGAAAGACCTCAAAGACGCTGCCGACAAAGGCCGCGAAGTGATGGGCGGAAATTCTTCCGGCTCTGCGCTCTCCAACGAAGAAATTGTTGACGGTCTCAAAACTGCACTCAAAGTGGGAGCCGACTCAGCGGTGGCCATCACCTCTGCCAACAACGGATTTTACAAAAATGAGCTCATCTACATCCCTTTCCCCGAGGAAGCCGTAAAAGCCAAAGAGTACGCTTTGAAAATGGGCCTCGACAGCCAGGTGGAAAAGTTTGAGATGACGATGAACCGCGCTGCCGAAGAAGCGGCAAAAGAGGCAGCGCCCATTTTTGTAGACGCCATCACGAGCATGACTGTGAGAGATGGGTACGACATTTTGAAAGGCGAAGATGACGCAGCCACCAACTACCTAAGGAACACTACAACTGCAGAGCTGACTGAGAAATTTCGCCCGGTAGTAGAGAGAGCCATTGAAAAAGTGGAGTTGACAAAATACTGGAACCCGATTGTAACGAAGTACAACGCCACTACGATGTTTAGCGGCAACGAAAAAGTCGACCCCGACCTCACGGCCTACATCACTCAAAAAGCCATCGAAGGGCTGTTTGTCTACATCGAAAAAGAAGAGAAAAATATTCGCGACAACCCGCAAGCTCGAGTGACGGAGATTCTCCAAAAGGTATTTGGAAGCTAGTCGATTACCAGCCAAAAAGAAAAATTGAAGCCAGGTTCAAAACAAGAGCCTGGCTTTTTTGATTTTTACTCTGGCTAAAGTGTCGCCATCAATCCTTCGACCGTTTCTAGTTCGACTGGAAGAAAGTCGATTTCTTCATTCACTCCACCCATGACCTTTATGGGTTTTCTTGCAAATTGAACTTCATCTCTATCGGCACTTTTGTAGAGTCCGACAATTTCGGCTTGCATATCTACAGGAATCCCTGTGAAGTACAGCCGATTTCCTTTTCTGTAGCTGTAAGGCATCACCGAGTTGATCTCCTTAAAAACCAGGAAAACTGATGGAGTAAAATCTCCCTCATACTCTACAACGAAATCGACTTTTGGCTGAGGAGTTTGGTAGAAGCGGTCACAATTTATCCACCCCAGATTTGTACTGCGAAGTAGATTATTCATTGCCGCATCAGATTCAAGTCCTTCGTAGTTTTCGATTGTTCCATCGGCTCGTGTTCTTTGAAAACCCACATTCCAATATCCATCAACATTCTTGTGCCAGAAGTATATCTTCTTCTTTTTCACCCTCACCATTCTCCAGCCCTGACTTTCAAGTGTCTCGCGTGAAGGTTGCTCACTTTCAGATGCTGTGACCTCCCTATCTTCTTTCGGCTCAGCAGCTTCCTCCCAGACCACACCGTTATCCGTTTCAGTGCCTTCGAAAATCGTTGTTCCATCATTTGGCTCCCGATCTCTAAACCCGATGTCGATAGATTTTCCATCCTTCAGGTCGATTGGTTCGCCATTTTGAAAGGCTTCGATATTGATCATTCCCCGAGATTCAAGAATTTCTCCGCTTTTGGTTTTTGTGGTCAGGTTTGCAGCAATGAAAATTCCTTTTTCATAAAACTCCTGAACAGCGATTGTCACATTGGAATTTGGGTCGATCAGATCAAACGCGTCTGCACCGATGTGGATGCTCGTTCCCTCCTGACAGCGCAAGACTATTGGTTTTTGGGGATTGATGTTAAACTTTTGCCCCGGTTTCTCGAAGCTGGCAAACACCACATTCTCAGAATTGTAATCCCTGATTATTTCAACTCTTCTGTTAAGTGCTTTTTGATGGTCTGAAACGTTCTCGTTGACTGGATTGGATTCTCCGCGAGAGAAAAGATAAAACTTGCCATCCACTCCTTTTGAGATCAGGTAAGCTTTTACAGACCTGGCTCTGCGATCTGCCAGGCGCTCGTTGTATCCGTCCGAGGCATCAGTGTCCGTGTGACCGATTAGGGCAATTTCTTCCCTCTCGACATTGTTGAGAATCGAATTGGCAACTGAGTCTAGTGTTTGTTTGGTGGAATAGGTCAGATCGAATTTGTCGTCTTCGAAGTAAACGGTAGTGTTCGATTGTGAGAAAATCAGAATTGGCAGCAGGCAAAAAGCTGCGCTGAAAAGGGCTCTACGATACATAGTTCTATTATTTTGGAAAGGTGAATAATAAACTTGTAGAGCAGCAATTCTTAAGTAGCAGAAAAAGAATTTGGTGAAAGCTAAAAGTGCTTTTCAGTAGTTAGAACGGGGAACGACTAAAATTTAGTGCATTGTTGGTTTTAGTAACTGGAAGACCATTTTCACTGATTCGATTTATTGATACACTTCCCGTTGAAACTTGACCAATAGTTAGGCTTGTCCTTTTTATCTTTTTTCCTTGATGAAAAAAGAAAGAAACCGCGTGCCGCCTTAGCTTTAGCGGTGGCGCAAAAATCAAGGCTGTGACCTCTACTCAAAATTTTACTTAGTCTCAACTAACTTCGACCGAGTGATCCTGGCGGCTTCACGGTCTTCGTAAGTCTCGACTTTGAAAAATTCTTGCGCGAGCTCAAGGCCGATCCTTGCGATGCGCAGGAGACTTTGCTGTACTAAATAGTTAGATGGAAACTATGTCATTCATCCGTTCACTGATAGACTGTGATGGTTTTTTACACCCAACCCAACCACCAGACTCTCAAAAACTTTTTCTAACTTAACAAGCAGAACAACACCAAAACCATTATGAAAAACCTACCCCCCCCCCCGCAAACTAAATAGCAGCAGGGATCGAGGGCGACTATTTGCTCAGCATCCCACTTAGCCCTTTGCAAGGGCCAAATTAAAATCCACCCTGAATTACAAGCAATTCAAAAATTGCTGATTCACGAGCACCTCTGCGTCAGTGAGGACTAACCTTAACTATTTCAAATATCACATACTAAATCAATCATGATTCGTTTTTCTGTATTCCTTTTGTTTGCGTTTTTGGTAAAGCCTGGGAGTGGCCAAAACTTAATACCAAACCCCAGTGGGGAGGAATTAATTGAATGTCCAGAAACCCTGAGTTCAATCGAAACATCTGTTAGTGGCTGGCATGAATTCAGAGGTACCTCTGATTACTTCAATAGCTGCACTCAGAATCAGAATCTTGGGTGGAATAATGCCATTGGATATCAAACTCCACGAACTGGAGAAGGGTTTTTTGGAGCAGTAAGTTACAGCTCCAGTCCTAGTCAAGAGAATGCCCGCGAATATTTTGGCGTTGAATTAACTCAGCCTTTAGAGTTAGGTCAGACCTATTATATGACATTCTTTGTTTCTGCCGCTTATCGCCATAACGTGGCCAATTTGTTTTCTAATAATCTAGGCTGCCTATTTATGGTAGATAACTACTTACCAACAGGAGAGTCTGATACCATTGAAAACTTTAGTACCTTCAGCTCACCTGCGATTGTCTCTGACACCACGAACTGGACGGAAATATCATTTTCTTTTGTTGCTGACTCAGCATACCAGTTTGTGGCTTTTGGAAATTTCTTCGGTGATTCTGCCACAGAAATCGCTCAAATCATCGAAGGACAAAAGTACGATGCGCTTTCTTACTATTTCTTTGATGACTTCTGCTTAACTACTCACCCAGATAGTTGTGAGTTCATTACAGAAGTAACAGAAACACTTCCAAAAGAAACGAACTTAAGTGTCTTCCCAAACCCATCTAACGGCAACATACTTTTGAGCTGCGACTCCAGAATTATTCGTATTCAAATCTTTGAAATCTCAGGCAGATTAGTTTCAGACTATTCTAACATGAGTTTCGAGAATTTACATATGAAGCTTGAGTCAGGAACATACATTATAAAGGTATATACGCAAGCAGGAATAATGGAAAAACGAATTGTGATTATAAACTAGACAATCATGAAACGAATATTAATTACATGCTTTTTCATTGTCACCTGCACAATGACATATTCTCAAGTTACATCGCTCAACCATACTCCGGCACTTTCAAATTGGTTAGGGTTTGATGCCACAGACGATGTAGACCTGGATTTACGCAACGATGGTAATGCGGACATCTTAATTTCCACCAACAATTTTCAAAGGTTTCGAATTTCTGAACAACCACTTTGGAATGGTTTGAATGGCGAAAGCGACCAAAATGCACAACGGGTGTCTTTAGGACTCAATGGTGAGAATTTTTTAGGTTGGTCAATGCTCGACCTTCGTTCGGGTATTATTGATATAAACCTCCATCGAGATTGGTTTAATGTTGGAACCTCTTACGTTGCAAATAGAGATTTTCTCTATTGCGGACTTATGGAAAGCCCAACTCCGAGCCTCTTCCCAAGTCCTTTCGAGAACTTTACTGATGCCGTATTGGCCTGGGGGTGCCAGACAGGTGAAGAGGATGCAGATTTCTTTCGTTCTTTGTTTTTACAAAGGTCTGATGAAGTCGGTCCTGGCACAACAGAACAAGGACTTGAAACAATGCGACTAACACCTTGGGGAAATGTGGGTATAGGTGATTTCAGCACTATGCCACATGGCTTGAATGATGGCACCAATTTTAATTATGGGCAACCCCGGGCCAGATTAGACGTGCAATATTTTGGAGAGAGACCACATTCTACTGACGACATTGCTCTAAATGTGAGAAACATTGCCAGACATGAAACAGGAACATCAGAAGATAAATATGGGATTTATTCATATTCTGAAAACTTTTACGAAGAGATTTTCATGTTCAATTATGGAGGCTATTTTTGGGCTCATGGCGGAAGACAGCCTATTGGAATCAGAGGAACAGCTACAAGAGACCAAGTATTTTTTGAGGGAACCAGGGCCATTGGAGTAGATGGAATAAGTACACAAGACGCACACCATTCTCATAATGTAGGAGTTTCAGGATATGCAAATAATGCTGCAAGTATTGGCAGAGCATATGGCATCTATGGATATGCGAACGCTACTGTCAACCAAAATCACTGGGCTGGATTTTTTAATGGAAGAGTGTACTCGTCTAATGGATACACAACGAGTGACGAGAACCTAAAGCAGAATATTAATCCCATTGAAGATGCTTCTGGAATACTAGCACAAATTGAACCGAAGATTTACAATTTTGACCCAAGTATTACGGAACTCAGCTTAGAAGAGGGGTTGTGCTATGGAGTGATAGCCCAGCAGCTAGAAGGAGTTTTGCCCGAGCTAGTAACCGAAGTGACGACCCCAGGCAGAGTCAATGAAGATGGTGAAGAAATTGAACCTTTTACCTTCAAAGCCGTCCGCTACCAGGATCTCATCCCCATCCTCATTGCCGGCTTTAATGAACAGAGCCAGGTGATTGCTACTCAGGACTCGCTCACCAAAAGCAAGAATGACGACATAGAGGAGCTCGAAAACAAAATACAGAAGCTTGAGGAGAAATTGAATTCGATATCGAGCCAGATGCAAAAAGTCCAGCAGGACACGGATGATTGCTGCAACCTGAAAAATCAAACGCAGTCAGGTAGTTCGTCAGAGGACAGCAGTGATAACCAACTCAAACTAGAGCAAAACGTGCCCAACCCTTTTCAGGACCGCACCAGAATTGATTTTGAAATTCCTGAAAACGCTCAAGTAAAACTAGAAATCACTGATAAAGTTGGAAAAGTAGTAGAAGTGCTAATGGAAGGGAATCTTCAATCAGGCATCTACTCAACAACCTGGAATGGAGCTTCTCACGCAAGCGGGGTTTACTATTATTCGCTCTATGCCAATGGTCAGCTACTCACCAAAAAAATGATCAAGCAATAAGTAGCTACTGAAAGCTTTTTCCAAAAACCGCCTCAATACCCGCGAGGCGGTTTTTTTACTTCATCTCCGGATTTTTCGACCTTTTCTTACTACCGGCATACATTTCGTACTTCTGAAACTTGCAGTCGAGTGCACCGTTTTGAAGTGGAATTTTTCTCGAGGGCTTTAGTCCCACTCGCTTGAGTGCATCAAAGTTTGCCGAGATGATCCAGGCGTTAAATCCTTTCCAGTTTTGTTTTAAGGCATCGCCAATCTCACTGTAGAACTTTTCGATGTCTTCAGACTTGAGTCGCTCATCGTAGGGCGGGTTCATCACGATCAATCCGGTTTCGCCCTTTGGCTGTAATTTTCTAAAGTCTGCGTGCTCCACTTCTATCACATCGCCCATGCCGACATCCTCCATGTTTTGTTTGGTGGTTTCGGCCTGCCTGCGATCGATGTCGCTGCCGTAAATATGGCAATCAATGGGGCGCTCGGCAGCTTCGGCTTCAGCTAGCACTTCTTTCCAGATTTTCTCGTCAAAATCTTTCCAGCGGAAAAACCCGAAATCCTCGCGCACCTTTTGCGGAGCGATATTTCCGGCAATCAGCGCGGCTTCCATCAGAAGAGTTCCCGAACCGCACATTGGGTCGTAAAAATCTTTTTCGCCATGCCATCCGGTGAGCATGATCATCCCCGCAGCCAGCGTTTCGCTGATTGGTGCAAAAGAACCTCCCTGACGATAGCCGCGCTTAAAAAGTGGATCTACTGTACTGTCAATAGAAACAGTAACCACAGTACGATCGATGTGCAGGTTGAAAGCCACATCAGGCTTTTCGGGATCCACATCGGGGCGCTTGTTCATGTGTTTTCTAAAACTGTCGGCAATGGCGTCTTTCAACTTTAGAGCCGCGTACTTGGAATGCGTAAAGTGCGGTGAGTGCACACTGGCTTCGGTGGAGAACGTCTGCTCGCAGCGCATGATTTTTTCCCATGGCTTTTTCACTGCCTCTTCGTAAAGCTCTTCGGGACTGCTGGCGGTAAACTGAAAAATCGGCACCAAAAACTTTAGCGCAGTGCGACAGCGGTAGTTGGCAGCGTAGAGTAGTTTGGTATCGCCCTTGAAGTAAACAGCACGCCTGCCGGTTTTGACTTCCTTCGCTCCCAGTTCTGTCAATTCTCGCTGGAGGATTTCCTCCATCCCCATTTGGCACTTGGCCGTTATGTCCATTAGTTCTTCCATCGGTAAAAAATCTTGTAAAATTTCAACGGCATTAAATCAGCCACCGGATTTTTTGGCTTTGTAGCCTGCGTCTTTCAATAGCTCGAGTACCTTGTCGCGAAAGTCGCCCTGAACCAGGATCTCGCCATTTTTAGCCGTTCCTCCTACTCCGCACTTCGACTTCAGCATTTTACCGAGGTCCTTCATGTCATCATCAGTACCGACAAATCCTTCAATCAACGTCACGGCTTTTCCCTTGCGCTGCTTTTTGTCGAGCATCACGCGGAGGTCCTGTTCCTTCGGAGGCAGGGTTTCCTGCTCTTCTTCACGGTCGTGTTCGTAATCAAAATCTGGATTTGTGGAATACACCACGTTTACGCGGTCTTTCTTGTTTTTCTTAGCCATAGGCTGCAAAGATAAAGATGTTGCGACAAGTGAAGTCTCGCTCCGTTAATTCGTTCCTCTGCCATGCCCTAGAGGTTTTCACCGACTGTTTTGTCGGAGTCTTCTTCCTGCGGTTCATCCATTTCGGTGGAGTCTTCGTCATCGCTCCAGGTCCAAACCACATCGTCAGCAATTTCCGGCTCATCATCTTCCCGCCTTTTCATTACTGTCAGCAGATAAAGATCGATCATGGAGTGCGCCACAATGGCAATGAGAATTCCATATTCGCTGGTAAACCAACCCAGTACTGAAATCACAACGGTCATGAAAAGTCCGTAGAGGCTGATCTTCCAATCTCGTGGATTGAGGTAGCCATGGATGGCCACGAAGATGACTGCCGTGATGAGAATTCCCAAAAAAGGCTGAATGGCTCCGCGGAAGAGGATTTCTTCACCAATACCTGCCGACAGCGAAACGTAGACAATTTGCGGCCAGGTTAGGTGAAGCTCACCAATCATCCGGCTGTAGCGAATGTTTACTTCTTCCATGAAAGGTTGGTCGACAATTTTTTGCGCACACCAGCCGCTGGCAAGTCCTGCCAGCAACCCGATTCCGAGCTGTTGCCAAATGGGAATTTTTCCACGAAAAAGCTCGAGGATGGTTCGTTCCTGAAAGTAGTAAACGATCAACAGTCCGATGGCGCTCATACCCACGAGCGTGAGTGTGGCCAGCTGGACGATCATCTTTTGTTTTCTCATGACTCGCTCGATTCGCGCAATGCAGCCAGTGCCTGGAAGTCGGCCCCCGATGGGTTTTGGAAAATTTCGAGATCGAAGTAAGAAGTTGCCGCCAGCAAGTGATCAAAAATGTCGGCCATAATTCCTTCGTAAATCGGCCACTCCTGATTTTTGCTAAATGCGTAAATCTCGATCGGCACTCCCGACTCGCCCGATTGTAACTGCCTCACCATGGCGATCATGTCGGGATGAATGTTTTCGTTTCGCTTGATGTATTCCTGTGCGTAAATTCTGTAAACACCGATGTTTGTGAGTCTGCGACCGTTGAGCAACACCTCATCGTCAAAGTTGTGGTCACGGTTGTATTTCTGAATTTCGTCTGACTTTTCCTGCAGGTAATCCTTGAGAATTTCCAGTTTTCTGAGCTTCTCCATCAGCTTGTCATCGACAAATCGAATGCTGCTGATTTTGATATTGACGTGGCGTTTGATTCTTCGCCCTCCAGAGTCTGTCATCCCCCGCCAGTTGGTAAAGGAGTCGCTGATGAAAGCGTAACTTGGGATGATGGTGATGGTCTTGTCGAAGTTCTGCACCTTCAGGGAGGTGAGATTGATTTCCACCACATTTCCATCGGCACCGTATTTCGGCATGGTGATCCAGTCGCCAATGCGCACCATATCGATCGTGCTCATTTGGATACTCGCCACCAGGCCCAAAATCGGATCGCGGAAGAGCAAGAGCAAAATGGCTGTAACAGCACCCAACCCCGTGAGGATATACACCGGAGATTTGTTCATCAAAATCGCTACGACAAAGATCAGAGCCACAAGCGCGAAAAGGATTTTCCCTACCTGAGTATAGCTTCGAATGGGTTTGTCTTCAAATGCTGGAAAACCCTGAAGAACATCTCCCAGGGCGTTGAGAAAGGAGTTGACAATGGAAAGAAAAACGAAGACGAAGTAAATCCGGACAAATCTGTTGACGTATGGAATGGCCTCTTCAAAGTCGGTTAGAGTAGCATCTACCGAAAGCAGTAAAACCACTCCCGGGAGCAGCAGCGAAACATATCTAAAGAACTTTCTTTTCACCAGCACATCGTCCCACTCGGAGGTGGTTCTTTTGGCAAAGCGATGGATGATGCTCACAAGCGTTTCGCGGACAATTTTGAACACGATCCACGAAACGATGATCACAGACAGAAGCATGAGGCCGAGAAGGGCAAATTCGAGTGAATCTCCGGAAAGACCTGTGTTGTCTTCGAGAAGAGACCTAAACCAATCGTAAAGTTCTTTAAACATTTCAGCTGTTTTTGTTGAGCAGAGCCAAATTTATGAATTGAAATCGCGACTGAGCGCAATCGTTCTGCAAGAAACAAAATTTTCGTGGCTGACGGGCTTCTTCGCTCTGGATCAAACTCATTCGCAATTCTTGCGTAGAAGATTCATACCGCCCTATTGAAAACCAATTTTCAATTTCGTTTCTTTAGAAAAAATTTAGCGAGGATGGCCATTTTAAAATGGTTACCGTTGGCGGTAGCTTTCATCAGTTTGTCTCTTTTATCTTTCCCGGCAGCGGGACAGGATGGAAACTGCAATGAAGCCGACCTCGATTACCTCTCCGAAAATCTTGACTTTGTGCAAAGCCTGGTGGCCTCTTGCGGAACGAGCTGTCTGCAGCAGCCCGATCCCGAAGCTTGCCTCCAGGAGTGCCTTCAAACGCAAACTCCTCTTTCTGTGAGCTGCATCGAATGCTTTAATGAGCAGATGAACTGCGCCATCCAAAATTGTTTCTTCCCTTGTGGTCTCGGCACCGAAGAGGACTGCGCTGCCTGCCTCGAAGAAAACTGCATCGATGCATTTTTTGTGTGTGCGGGAATTGTCGACAACGACAACGATGGCTTTACCAACCTCGAAGATTGTGACGACATGAACCCGGCCGTGAATCCCGAGGCTGAAGAAATTTGGTACGATGGTGTCGATCAGAACTGCGATGGTCTTTCAGATTTCGATCAGGATGGCGATGGCGAAGACAGCGTGGAGTTTGGCGGATTGGATTGTGACGACCAAAATCCAGAATCGATTGACGAGGCATTTATTGCTTATACCGATCAGGACGGTGACGGATTTGGATCACCTCAAGACTCGATTGTCACTTGCACACTTGAAGAAGGCTTTTCGTTGAGCAACACGGATTGTAACGATTCTGACGAAACGATTTACCCCGGAGCACCGGGAACTGCCGAAGGAATCGACAACAACTGCAATGGGTTTTTGGACGAAGACGAGCTTCCCGAAGGAGGATGTGTTCAGGACCTGGATTCTAACGGATCTATCAACTCCGCGGATCTTTTGCTCCTACTCTCCGATTTTGGCTGCGATGGAAACTGCACCTACGACCTAAATACCGACTCAGAAGTGAATGCCTCAGATTTGTTACTCTTTCTTTCCGTAATTGGAAGTGAATGCGACAATTAAATATTTTAGAAGACAAATGGACTTTTTAGACGAAAAGCTTGACGATTACATCAGCAAGCACACCACCCCGGAAACTGAAGCTCTTCACAACCTCAACCGAGAAACCCATCAAAAAATACTACAACCGAGAATGCTCTCAGGCCATGTTCAGGGCCGGTTTTTGAGCTTGATCAGTTACATGGTTCGCCCAAAACGGATTTTGGAAATTGGCACGTACACCGGCTACTCAGCCATTTGTCTTGCAGAAGGGCTTGCCGATGGCGGCATCCTCCACACCATCGACATCAACGATGAGCTGGAGCCGATTCAGGACAAATATTTCGCAGCGGCTAAAATGGAAGAGCGCATCACGCGCCATTTTGGCGATGCCCTGGAAATCATTCCAAAGTTGGACGAAAAGTGGGATCTGGTTTTTATCGATGCCGACAAGACTAACTACCTCAACTACTACAAGTTGCTCATCGATAAACTGCCGAAAAACAGTTTTATCCTGGCCGACAACGTGTTGTGGAGCGGAAAGGTGGTCGAGGAAGTTTCTCCAAACGACAAAGACACTCGGGCACTTTTGGAATTCAACGACTTCGTTCAAAAGGACGACCGGGTTGAAAACGTGATGCTTCCCCTGCGTGATGGGGTAATGGCCGTGCGGAAACTCTGAATAAATTTTTACGTAAGGAATAGGATAAACCTGACAAACTATATGCATTGTTTGAATAACTTTGCGCTGTTGACCTTACTATTTAACGCCTATTCATGTCTAACTCAAGATTCATCCTTGCGATAATTTGTTCGCTGTTCGTTTTAGTGAGTAATTCTGCCCTCTCACAAAACTCTTCGATAAACTTGCTACTTCGCGGCCAGACACTGCAGGAAGACAGCCTGGGTCGCGAGCACAGTGTGCCTGAAGTAGTAATAACTGTAATAAACCTCTACTGCGACACAACCCTTCACCACAGCTCTTCAGACGGAACTTATACGATGCGCCTGCCATCGAATGACCTTTACTTGCTTTGTTACCAGAAAGAAGGGTACGAACGAAAATCGATCATGATCGACACGAGGAGTATCTCGAAGCGATTGGAAAAAAACGGCTACCAGCTTGAGATTGACATCGTGATGATTCCTTCAGAAAATCCTGAAGAGCAGCAAGATTGCAGACCTGTAGCCATTGCAGACTATCACTTCCTGAAAAACGAAATGGTTTTTAGCAAAATCGATGACTACGAAAAACTCCTCACCCAACTGGAAGAGTGGCAAGAAGAAGCTGTGAAAGAACGGGAAGAGTATTAAATCTCAGAAATACTGAGGCATCAAACAAAAAAAGTCCCGATGAACGAATTCACCGGGACTTTCAGAAAATTTTATTTATCAGTCGACTAAGACAATGCTTCTTTCACTTTGTCGGCAGCTTCCTGAAGAAGGATTACTGACTCGGCTTTCAAGCCCGACTCATCGATGAGTTTCTTAGCTTCTTCTGCGTTGGTTCCCTGAAGGCGAACAATCAACGGCACTGGCATCTCGCCCATGTTTTTGTAGGCGTCCACAATTCCCTGTGCTACACGATCGCAACGAACGATTCCTCCAAAAATGTTTACCAAAATGGCCTTCACAGATTTGTCGCTGAGGATAATGCGAAACGCTTTTTCAACACGCTCGGCATTTGCTGTACCTCCCACATCGAGAAAGTTTGCAGGCTCACCACCAGAGAGCTTGATGATGTCCATCGTGGCCATTGCAAGTCCGGCTCCGTTCACCATGCAGCCAACGTTTCCATCGAGCTTCACGTAGTTGAGTCCAGCTTCGCCAGCTTCCACTTCTGTTGGATCCTCTTCGGTTTTGTCGCGCATTTCTGCGTAATCTTTGTGACGGTAAAGCGCGTTATCGTCAAGCGTTACCTTACTGTCCACCGCGATAATTTTATCGTCAGAAGTTTTGAGTACCGGGTTGATCTCAAACATAGAAGCATCGCAACCTTCGTAGGCCTTGTAAAGAGCCATCACGAATTTCACCATCTCTTTGAAAGCCGTTCCGCTGAGGCCGAGGTTGAAGGCAACTTTGCGCGCCTGAAATGGCTGAATCCCAACTTTAGGATCAATTTCTTCTTTGAAGATCAGGTGAGGTGTTTTTTCCGCAACCGTCTCGATGTCCATGCCACCTTCGGTAGAATACATGATGATGTTGCGACCTTTTCCGCGGTCGAGCAGCACAGACATGTAGATTTCGCTCGGCTCGCTGTCTCCCGGATAGTAAACGTCCTGTGCGACAAGCACCTTGTTCACTTTCTTTCCGTCTTTGGAAGTCTGAGCTGTCACCAGGTGACCACCGAGGATGTCTTTTGCAATTCCCTCAACCTTATCGAGGCCTTTTGCGAGAACAACTCCGTGAGATCCGGTTTCAGTAACAGTTCCTTTACCGCGACCACCAGCGTGAATCTGAGCTTTCACTACAGCCCACTCTGTGCCAGTTTCTTTTCCTAGTTCCTGAGCAGCTTTTGCAGCTTCCTCTGGGGTGTCAGCCACTTTTCCTTCCTGGATGGCTACACCAAAACTTTTTAAAATTGATTTACCCTGATATTCGTGAATGTTCATTTTTTCGTGGAATTTGCCGCCAAAAGTAGAAGCTTTTGAGGGGATTTCAAAGAATGTGCTCCATTGAATGAAAAGAGCTCCGAAAGGCAACAAAAATCACCTTCCTCTGTTTATCACTTTTGAATTTGAAAACAGCAAAATCGCTTGATATGGCTAATGTATTTTTTATTCTGACCTCTTTTCTCTTTAGCTTCAGTAACACTGCCACTGTTGAAGAGAAGCACACCCTTGAAGTGACTTTCACCAACATTGAAGATGCGGCTGACGGTAAACTTTTAATTGCGGTGTACAACACAGAAGAAACATTCCTGGACGAAGAAAAAACCTACCGTGAGGCCATTCTCGAACCTAAGTCTGAAAAAATCACTACGACTTTTAAAGGTCTTGCGCCCGGACGCTATGCCGTGGCGGTGATCAACGATCAGAACGGCAATGAAGAAATGGATCTCAACATGCTCAACATGCCCACGGAGCAGTATGGATTTTCCAACAATCCATTTCTGATGGGAAAACCCAAATGGAAAGACTGCAGCTTTGAACTCTCGCAAAGCATGTCGATCACCATCGAGATGGAATAGATCATTCTGCTGCTGTTGTAAAAAGAGAATTCCTATCATTGCACTTCCAATGCTGACTGCAAAAGACATACACAAGAGCTACGGCTCACTGGAGGTGCTCAAAGGCATCGACCTTGAGATAAAACAGGGTGAAATAATTTCCATTGTGGGAGCTTCCGGTGCCGGCAAAACAACACTCCTTCAAATTCTCGGAACACTCGACAGAGCCGACAAAGGGATTGTAGCCTACGATGGCACAAACACTCAAACGATGTCGGCCAAAGAGCTTTCGAAGTTCAGAAACGAACACATCGGTTTTATCTTTCAGTTTCACCACCTCCTCCCCGAGTTTACAGCTTTGGAGAATGTCTGCATTCCAGCTTTCATCGGCAAAAAGAGCCGCAAAGAAGTGGAAACCCGTGCTCTCGAGCTGCTCGATTTTTTGGGAGTGAAAAGCAGAGCCTCACATAAGCCATCGGAGCTTTCTGGTGGAGAGCAACAGCGTGTGGCTGTGGCCAGATCGCTCATCAATCAGCCAAATGTAATTTTTGCTGACGAGCCCTCTGGAAACCTTGATTCGGCCAACGCCAAAGAACTCCACGACCTGTTCTTCAAACTGCGTGATGAGTTCAATCAGACTTTCGTAATCGTTACCCACAACGAGGAACTAGCCGCCATGGCCGACCGCGAAATCGAAATGATTGACGGCAGGTTGAAGAAGTGAGCTCCTTTGTGAATCCAGGGATTCGAAAGAATTGGAGTTTTTGAAAGAATAGATTTTCTTAGTTTTAGAAAATCACTTTACAAAAATGCCATGTCTAAATTATACCCTTTTCTACTTTTAACTATCATAATAACATCCTCATCAGGCCTTCTATCCCAGACACCTTCACCAGAATCATTCCCAGAATCTGATGCACGCTGGATAAACGCAATCTACAGCGGTAATGGTTATATTTTTGAAAGTACCAATTACTGCATGGACAATGAAGACACCTTGATCAATGAACTGTCTTATTCCAAACTTGACACTTGCCTGGGTGGATACAAAGGTGCACTCAGGAGCAATTTGAATAAAGTCTATTTTGTCCCAAAAGATTCGACTGCTGAATTTCTTCTGTACGACTTTGGCGCACAAACTGGAGACACCATTCAGGATGTATACTTTGAATCCGACTTTTTACCAGAAGTTTTTTTGGCAGATGTACTCATAATAGGAGGAAATCCTGACGCTGAACAATGGCTGATAACGATTATCGAGGAAAATGGAAATCAAGCGAAGAATGATATCTGGAAATTGAATATTGGCAGTGTAGCAGGACTGTTCAGTCCGCCATGGGATTGGCTTGCCGATGGCGGATACCCTCAACTCATCTGCTTCAGCACAAATGATTCTATCTTTCACCCTATGGGAAAAGACGGCCCCGGACAATGTGCCCTCGATTTATCAATAGAGAAGAATTCACCAGAAGAGTTCAGTCTCTATCCCAATCCCACGTCAGGAGAAGTCACCCTCAACTTCCCTCCAGGATTGAAGCCACAAGAAATTGAGGTGAGAAATGCGATGGGAAGAGTTGTGCAGAGTGATTGCGCGATTCACGGTTCAACAATCAAAATCGATTTGAGCCATTTATCCTCTGGGATGTACTTCCTTAACCTGAGATTTGAAGGCGAGGTGATAAGCAAAAAAATCATTAAAAATTAACCGCATGCAGCTCACGATGCCAATGGCATCGAATATTTGTAGCTTATTGGATTTACCCGATTTATTTTCGACCCCAGCGAGGTCGCATCCACTCTTTTTATCAGTTACTCTGACATTCAGGAAACATTCGACCCACTCCGGGGTCGGCAGGAATAATAGGCGGCTGACTACAAACATTGGAACCGCTGGGTTTCGCGCCCTTCAATTCGACAATCAATTTTAGTGGGACTTGATGTCTGTCGTACCTACGGCACTCTCCTCAATCCCTTAACCCCCTCCTTGCCCTCCGAAGCTTCAGCGTAGGAGGGAATCCCAAATTTCCTCTTTTTGTTATGCGTGCATAACATATTTTTCCTACATTCGTAACCGTCACAAGGTTTTAGAAATTCTTCATTTTTTCTTAAAGCTTTGTACTGCCTGATCAACTTACTTTTATGAAACCAGAAGAAACGCTCGATTTTCACATCCGATGGGCCTGGACAAAGATTTCCAGACTCTACAATTACGAAGCCGCCAAATTTGGAGGCACCATGTCAATAGGATTTGTGCTGTTGAATATCGACAAAGAAGGAACACCTTCCACCAAGCTCGGGCCCAAAATGGGGATGGAAAGCAGAAGCCTAACAAGGACGCTGAAATCAATGGAAGAGAAAGGTCTCATCGAAAGAAAAGCCGACTCAAAAGACGGCAGAATGGTGCGCGTGTTTCTCACCAAAAAAGGAAACGAAATGCGAGAGACTTCGAAAGAAGTTGTGCTTAGGCTGAATGAAGCGCTTCAAGAAAAGATTCCTCAAGGAAAATTGAACACCTTTTTTGAAGTGATGGAAACGATCAATCTCACGCTTGATGAAAACAAAATTTTTGAACAAGAAGTGAGCGGAGTTTCTAAAAACGGCAAAGAACACTAGCGTTTAAGAGAAGGTCAGAAAAACTGAACAAACAACCATAGAAATCAAACGGTTAACAATATAAATTTAGCAATCCACCCAAATGACTTTTGACAAGTCTGGGGCAAAAAATAAAATCCAAATATGAAGAGACAAATCAACAAAGTGGCTGTCCTCGGTTCGGGAGTAATGGGATCGCGCATTGCGTGCCATTTTGCCAATATCGGCCTCGAGGTACTTTTGCTCGACATCGTTCCTCGCGAACTCAACGAAAAGGAAAAAGCAGCAGGAAAATCGCTCGAAGACAAAGACGTTCGAAACCGCATCGTCAACGAGTCGCTCCAATCGGCTATCAAATCGAACCCTTCACCCATTTATAAAAAATCTTTTGCCGACCGCATCACCACCGGAAACTTCGATGATGACATGGCCGGCATTGCCGATTGCGACTGGACCATCGAAGTGGTTGTTGAGCGCCTGGACATCAAGCAAAAGGTTTTCGAAAACGTTGAAAAGCACCGCAAGGAAGGAACGCTAATCACTACCAACACTTCGGGAATCCCTATCAAGTTGATGACTGAAGGAAGAAGCGAAGATTTCCAAAAACATTTCTGCGGAACGCACTTCTTCAATCCACCTCGCTACCTCGAGCTGTTGGAGATCATCCCGGCTCCTACCACCGATCCTGAAGTGATCGATTTCTTGATGGAGTACGGTAGCAAGTATCTCGGAAAAACGACCGTACCCTGTAAAGATACTCCGGCATTTATCGCCAACAGAATTGGAGTTTATTCCATTCAGTCGCTTTTCCACATGGTGAAAGACATGGGATTGTCAGTGGAGGATGTCGACAAACTCACCGGCCCCGTGCTAGGGCGCCCAAAATCGGCAACTTTCAGAACGTGCGATGTTGTTGGACTCGACACGCTCGTGCATGTGGCCAACGGAGTTCGCGAAAACTGTCCCGATGACGAGCGTCAGGATGTTTTCGAAATTCCCGACTACGTCCAAAAGATGGTGGACAACGGCTGGCTGGGAAGTAAATCCGGTCAGGGTTTTTACAAAAAGATTAAAGACGACCAGGGCAAGAGTGTGATTTTGAGCCTCGATCTCGATACGCTCGAATACTCTGAAAAGGAGAAAACCAACTTCCCTACTCTTCAGACTACAAAAGGAGTTGACGATTTGCACAAGCGCGTAAAAATGCTCTACAACGGCCAGGACAAAGCCGGAGAATTTTACCGCAAATCGTTCAACGGACTTTTCCAATACGTTTCGAACCGTATCCCTGAAATTTCAGATGAGCTCTACAAGATCGATGACGGTATGCGTGCCGGATTCGGTTGGAAACTCGGTCCTTTCCAAAACTGGGACGCAGTGGGCGTAAAAGCCGCTCTCGAAAAAATGGAAGCCGATGGCCAAAAGCCCGCTCAGTGGGTTTACGACATGCTCGACAGCGGAGCCGAAACTTTCTACAAGCTAGAAAACGGCACGAAGAAATTCTGGGATATCGAATCGAAAAGCTACAAGGTGATTCCCGGACAGGAAGACCAGGTTGTTCTCGCCAACATCCCGGATGAGAAAGTACTCTGGAGCAATTCCGGTACAACCATTAAAGATCTTGGAGATGGAATTCTCAACATCGAGTTCCACACTAAAATGAACACCATCGGTGGCGAAGTAATCGAAGGCCTCAACAAGGCGATCGACATGGCAGAAGCTGACTATAAAGGATTGGTGGTTTCCAACGAGGGAAACAACTTCTCGGCAGGTGCCAATGTGGGAATGATTTTCATGATGGCCGTGGAGCAGGAATTTGACGAGCTCGAACTGGCTATCCGCACTTTCCAAAACACGATGATGCGCATGCGCTACTCGGCCATTCCGGTTGTGGCAGCGCCACACCAGATGGCACTCGGTGGTGGTTGCGAACTTTGCATGCATGCCGACAAGGTGATTGCTCACGCAGAAACTTACATGGGACTCGTGGAGTTTGGTGTGGGAGTAATTCCCGGAGGTGGCGGAACCAAAGAGTTTGTTACCCGCCTCAGCGATGAACTCAAAGACGGAGACATTCGCGTGAACCAACTTCGAAACAGGTTCCTGACCATCGGACAGGCCAAAGTGAGCACCAGCGCCCACGAAGCTTTCGAGCTCGGTTACTTGCAAGAAGGAAAAGACGAAGTGATCGTGAGCAGAGCGCATCAGGTGGCTTACGCCAAAAATGCCTGCCTGCAGCTCGCCAACAAAGGCTACTCCATGCCGGCAGAGCGCACCGACATCACAGTGATGGGCCAGGAAGGACTCGGCATTGTGTACGTTGGAGCCAACAGCATGTTCTCCGGAAACTACATCTCGGAGCACGACAAACTGATTTCCGAAAAGCTCGGAGAAGTGATGTGCGGAGGCGACCTCTCCGAAAGACAACAGGTTTCTGAACGCTACCTGCTCGACCTCGAAAGGAAAGCTTTCCTCGAGCTCTGCATGCAGAAGAAAACGCTAGAGCGACTGCAGAGCATGGTTCAAAAAGGAAAAGTGTTGCGCAATTAATCACCCAAAAAAGACAGTAAAAGATGAACGCATATATAATTGGCGGATACAGAACCGCAGTAGGAAAAGCACCTCGAGGAATGTTTCGCTTTAAGCGACCAGACGACCTCGGTGCAGATGTGATCAAACATTTGATGAAAGATTTTGACGGACTCGAGCCAGACATGGTCGATGACGTGATTGTGGGTAATGCCACTCCCGAAGCCGAGCAAGGTCTCAATCTCGGCCGCATGGTTTCACTCATGGGGCTCGACACGGAAAAAGTGCCGGGAATGACAGTGAATCGTTACTGCTCCTCAGGCCTCGAAACCATTGCCATTGCCTCGGCTAAAATTCACGCGGGCATGAACCAATGCATCATTGCCGGTGGAATTGAAACCATGTCGCCCATTCCTTTTGGCGGATGGCGAATTGTGCCGAACGCGAAGGTTGCCCAAAAGCACCCCGACTGGTATTGGGGAATGGGACTCACTGCAGAGGCTGTTGCCAAAGACTTCAACGTTTCTCGCGAAGATCAGGACGAGTTTGCACTGCAATCTAACCTGAGAGCTGCGAAGGCTATCAAGGAAGGAAAGTTTAAAGACCAGATTGTGCCGATCGACATCGAAGAAGTTTACCTCGATGAAAACGAAAAGCGCCAGGTGAAAAACTACACGGTAGACACCGATGAAGGTCCGCGCCCAGACACGTCAATCGAAAAGCTCGGAAAACTGCGCCCTGTGTTTGACGCCAAAGGGACGGTAACTGCTGGAAACGCCAGCCAGACTTCAGACGGAGCTGCTTTTGTGATGGTAGTTTCCGAAGAGATGCTGAAGAAACTGAACGTTGAGCCGATTGCTCAAATCAAGAGTTACCACGTTTCTGGCCTCGAGCCGCGAATCATGGGAGTTGGACCGGTTTACGCAGTGCCAAAAGCTGTGGAAAAAGCCGGACTAAAAATGAACGATATCGAGCTTGTTGAGCTCAACGAAGCTTTTGCCAGTCAGTCGCTGGCAGTAATCCGCGAACTTGGCCTCGATCCGAACTTGGTTAACGTAAACGGAGGAGCCATTGCACTCGGTCACCCACTGGGATGCACTGGTGCGAAACTCACGGTTCAGTTGATTGATGAGATGAAAAAACGCGGCCAGAAGCGCGGTGTGGTGACCATGTGTGTTGGTACGGGACAAGGTGCAGCAGGCGTGATTGAACTGATGTAATCGTCTTTTAGAAAAATAAAAAAGATTCACCAGGCTGAGCTTTGGGTTCAGTCGCAAAAACGATAAAAATGAGCGAGACAAAAGATAAAAAGAAGACTCTCAGTGGCGGTGAGTTTCTCATCCGCGACATAGATGCCGAGAGCATTTTCATTCCTGAAGAAAAGAATGAAGAACAACAGATGATGATGCAGACATGCGAAGATTTTGTGGAGCAAAACATCACTCCCAACCTCGACCGCATGGACAGCATGGAAGAAGGATTTATGCCCAGCTTGCTCGACAAAGCAGGTGAACTGGGCATGCTCGGAATTTCCGTTCCGGATGAATACGGTGGGATGGGAATGGACTTTGTCACTTCGATGCTCTGCACCGAGGCACTTGGTCAGGCCTATTCTTTTAGCGTTTCTTATGGAGCGCACACAGGAATCGGGACTCTGCCCATCCTCTACTACGGAAACGAAGAGCAAAAGAAAAAATACATTCCAAAGTTGGCAACTGGTGAGTGGAAAGCTTGCTACTGCCTCACGGAGCCAAGTGCCGGTTCGGATGCCAACTCGGGAAAAACCAAAGCCGTGCCTACCGATGACGGCAAGCACTACATCCTGAACGGACAAAAAATGTGGATCACCAACGGTGGTTTTGCCGATGTGTTCACTGTGTTTGCAAAAATCGAAGACGATGAAAACCTGAGCTGCTTTATCGTAACAAAAGACATGGGCGGCATCAGCCTCAACCCCGAGGAAAAGAAAATGGGAATCAAGGGTTCATCCACTCGCCAGGTGTTTTTCAACGATGTGAAAGTTCCTGCAGAAAACCTACTCTACGAGCGCGGAAAAGGATTCAAAATCGCGGTAAACATCCTGAACATCGGCCGAATTAAACTGGCCGGAGGTGTTTTGGGTGGAGCCAAAGGAACCACTACCGACTCGGTGAAATACGCCAACGAGAGAAGCCAGTTTGGCCGTCCGATTGCGAAGTACGGTGCCATTCGCTTCAAGCTCGCTGAGCAGGCCATTCGCAGCTACGCGCTAGAGTCTGCTACTTACCGCGCCACACAGGACATCGATGGGTTAATGAAATCACTCCAGGAAGGTGGCATGAGCAAGGAAGAGGCAACGCTTAAGGGAATTGAGGAATACGCTCCCGAGTGTGCTATGCTGAAAGTCTTCGGTTCGGAAGTGTTGGACTACGTGGTAGACGAAGGCGTTCAGATTCACGGGGGAATGGGCTTCTCAGCCGAAACTCGCGTGGAACGCGCTTACCGCGATTCTCGTGTAAACAGAATTTTCGAGGGAACCAACGAGATCAACCGCATGCTCACTGTGGACATGATTTTGAAGCGTGCGCTCAAAGGAAGAATCGACCTGATGGGACCTGCCATGGAAGTGGCCAACGAGTTGACTTCGATTCCAGAGATGGGCGGTGCACCTGACAACATCTTCGACCAACACAGAAAGTATGTGAAGAACTTCAAGAAAACGGTGCTGATGGTTGCCGGATCTGCAGTTCAGAAGCTTTCTGAAACGATGGCCAAAGAGCAGGAGATTTTGATGAACGTAGCCGACATGGCCATTCAGACTTATGTTGCCGAGTCGCTGCTTTTGAGGGTTGAAAAGCTCGCTGGACAAAAAGGCGAAGACGCTGTGAAAGAGCAAATCGAGATGATGAAAGTTTTCATCTACGATGCAGCCGACCGCATCAACAAAGCGGGTAAAGACGCGCTCTTCTCCTTTGCCGATGGCGATGAAATGAAAATGATGATGATGGGACTGAAACGCTTCACGAAGATCGATCCGTTCAACGTGAAAGAATCGCGCAGAGTGGTTGCAGCGAAAATCATCGATGCTAACAAGTATCCTTTCTAAAAGACGAGATGAGTGAAACTATAAAACCCTGGCGAGAGAATTCTTGTCAGGGTTTTTTGATTGAAGTCCCTAATACTTCACAAATCGCCCGGTGACCAGGCTTTCTCCTGACTCTACCGATAAAATGTAGACACCTGCTGCCAGATGGTTTGTGTTAATCAGTTCTTCGGGCAGAACTGTTCTGGTCTCCAGCACTCTACCCGACTGATCGAAGATGGTGAGCTGACTGCTCTCCGACAAGCCTCTTAATCGAATCTGATCGGAACCGATTCGTTCTATCTGTAAAGATTCATTCTCTGGTTCCGATACCTTATTCCATAGATCACAAATTGCGGGATCAGTGGCAACGCAGACATCCTCGATGAAGTAATATGACTTAAAAGAATCCATATCAGGATTGCCATTTAGATAGGCAGTTTCACATGAGTCCGCATCAAAGAAGTTTCCTATCGCCATATATTGATATGTTGAATCTGCTTCTACCCATCCAGATACTTTCACCCAATTAACAGAATCAATCATTAATTCAGTTTCATAAAGGTGAGCATTGTTTGTTACTGGCATTTCTTCATCTATGAAATCATACTCGTGGTTTGTGAATAGAACTCCTAATCGATTGCTTGCACAGTCACATTGGTAATGAAAACCACCTCCGAAGGCCCTGTTCCAGTAAAACTCAACGTAATACTCTTCACCTACTTCAAGAGGGGTTATTAATTCTACACCAAGAATCTCTCTGTTGTTATTCGTAGTTAACCCAATCAACCCTGCATACCCCGATCCACTCCGAGCATCTTGAAAACTAACTTCATTTATGGGTACCCCCATATAGTTGCTAGAGTCGCAAACATTGAAATAGTCAGGCGTTACTCTCCAAGAGTTCCATGCAGTTAGCCGTTCTATCTGCGAAATATTATCCGGGCACATGTAGTAATCTTCAAAGTGTCCATTGGGCACCAGATTTTGGTCTTGCTGAGCAAAACTTAATGAAGCTATGAGGCAGCAAAGTCCAAGGGAAAGGAAATAGCGATAAAACAAGACAAGGTGTTTTAATTTGTAAATATTAGTTAGTTGTCACGTTAAGGCTGTGAAGAGGCCGCCACTGTTTCGGAGTGGCAAGCGTGCTGTGTTAGGTTTCAAAAACACAACAGGTGAAGTTTGAAATGCGCCCTTAAGTAGGGCTAAGTCGGATGTTCAGCGATAAGACACCCGCGTGACCTGTTTTTCAGTTTGCGGGGGGGGGGGTAGGTTTTTAATCATGGTTTTCGTGTTGTACTGAGGGTTAAGTTAGTAAAAGATTTTGAGAAGCCAAATAGTCATCTAGCTACACTCTTCTACTTATACTTGCAGCATAAGTGCAACAACCCCTTTTCTGCTCATCAGAAATTTCGGATTAGTCGACTTTCTCTAATACTTCACAAATCGCCCAGTGACCAGGCTTTCCCCTGACTCTACGGACAAAATGTAGATCCCGGCTGCCAGATGGTTTGTGTTAATCAGTTCTTCGGGCAGAACTGTTCTTGTCTCCAGCACTCTACCCGACTGATCGAAAATGGTGAGCTGACTGCTCTCCGACAAGCCTCTTAATCGAATCTGATCGGAACCGATTCGTTCTATCTGTAAAGATTCATTCTCTGGTTCGGATACCTTATTCCATAGATCACAAATTGCGGGATCAGTGGCAACGCAGACATCCTCGATAAAATAGTATGAGTTAAAGCTAACACCACTCTCGGAATCATGATAATCCAGACTACAATTCTCAAAGTCGAAAAAATTACCTATCCCTAAATGAGTGTAATTGTCATCTGCCGTGAACCATCCGGAGATTTTCACCCAGGAGGTACTGTCGGATATTATCGACTCTTCCACTATCTGAGCCGAATTATTGACTGGAACAGGATTCTCCATAAAGTCAAACGACTGAGTAAAAAATTGTGCTCCCATTTTATTTACACTGCAATTGCAATTAGTGTTGTAAAGACCTCCAAAAGTTCTGCTGACAAACATTTCAAAATAGTAATCTTGCCCTAGTGTCAAGGCTGTGTTTAATTCAACTCCAGCTATTTCTCTTAAATTATTCTGAGTAATTGCGGTCATTCCGATATAACCTTCTCCACTTCGTGCATTCTGATATCCCATTGCAGAACTTAAAGGAACGCCAACAAAAGATGTGCTGTCGCAAGAATTGAAATAGTCAGGGGTAACTCGCCAAGACGTCCAGTGGGCTAATCGATCAATCTGCGAGATATCATCCGGACACATATAGTAATCCTCGAAATGACCATTCGGCACAAGATTTTGGTCTTGTTGTGCAAGTACAGAAGAGCACAAGAAAAAGCTTAGGATGACAAAAGGCAGACGAGATAGATTCAAGGCTGATAAATTTTAGGAAAAGAAGGTAGTGAATTTTAGGAAATACGATTTCCTAGTGGGTTACAATCATTAATAAGCAGCTCCAATGAAAGGCAATTTAAGTCGATCTAAGACACTGCCTGAACTTTTGTCGCACAGCATTCTTTAATGCTTATCGAACTGAAAACAAATGAAAGACACCCACAAAGACAAGGTCGAGGTTTTGCGGCAAACAGGCTACTACGCCAAAGGTTTGGTTTATTCTCTAATTGGTTTACTCACCGCAATGGCCGTCTTCGGTCTTGGTGGAGATATCGAGGGTAAAAAAGGAGTCGTGCATTTCATGATGGCACTTCCTCTGGGAAAGATCCTGGTTGGACTGGTCGCCATTGGCCTTGTCTGCTACTGTCTTTGGAGAATTTACGAGGTGATTGAGGATCCAAACGGTGACGGTTCCAAAAATCGAATCCCGACTCGACTGAGGTATTTGTATTCCAGCTTTGTTTACGCTTTCATCGCTTACAACTTCATCAAGCCACTCGCAGAAACATTCTTCGACACCGATTCAGGAGAAGGTTCAAAAAAGAAAGCAGCGTTAGCCGAAATCCTGGCTACTGATTGGGGGCGCTGGTTAGTTGGAGCTATTGCTGTTTTGGTGCTACTGCAAGCTTTGTTTCAGTTTAAGTTGAGCATTAGCGGCAAGTTCATGAAAAAGCTCAATGACGAACCCGACTTCAAACATGTCTATCACACCGTGAAAAATTTCGGCCATGCAGGTTACTTCGCCAGAGCTGTAGTTTTCTGTATTCTAACTTATTTTCTCTATGAAGTAATCCGTTATCACAATGCAGATCAATTCAAGGGATTCGATGGTGCCTTTCGTTGGCTTCTTGAAATGGACTATGGATCCATTCTGGTAGGAATTGTAGCATTGGGATTTTTGGCCTACGGTATATTCAATATGGCCGTAGCCCGCTACGCCAGCATTCTTATCGACTGATTGAGTTAATCAATTTCAAGACAAGCGACCTCTTCAAATTTAGCGTCTACAACGAAATCCACAATCACATTTTGAAAGGACCTTAATTTCTCAGAAATGGAAGTTGTAGAGGTGTTTCCCATTCTCAGCCAAATTATTTTGGGAGGGATCCCTTTTATATTGGCCAATTCATAGAAGTCAGCATCAAAAGTAACAATGGTATAACCTTTTATTCTGGCAAAATCCCAGATCTGGATGTCAGTGGAATTTTCTAATCCAGCCTCTCTTACTTGAATAGATTCGGGAAAAATCTCCTTGATTTTTGGAATGATTCGAAAAGAAATATTCTGGTCAAAAAGCAATTTCACTAAGCGACTCTGATTTTGTTCTCACGATTGGCTGCATAAGCGAGGCAAGCGCGAATTTGCTCATCGTTTAACTCAGGGAAATCGGCCTTAATCTCTTCTATTGTCATTCCACTTGCCAACCAACTCAAAACATCGTACACAGAGATTCGAGTACCTGTCACACATGGCTTTCCGAATCTTACACTTGGGTCTATGGAAATATATTTTTTGAAGTTGACCATGTCAATACTATTTTGCTTGTTAAATATACGAGTTTAATTAAAAAGCTTTAAGCTGAAAATAACTCACAAAATAAAAACCGCTTCTCCCCTCCTTCATTAGTTGGATCGGGGTAGGACTTTTCAATTAACTCTCCTTTGTCCACTTTCACAGCTTTGTTGAAAATCGGGCCATCGTAAACGAAAGAATGGAACTCGCCATTTTCTCCACACGGATCGACTTCTTTTGGCAGATCGGCAAAGAATGAAGCGTCCATCTCTCGACCGCAAAAAGAAGCATCTAAAACGGAAAGGTCGACACACACGCAAATCGATTTAAATCCTACTTCGACAAATTCCCTGGCAAGTTTAGCCGTGTCACGGTGCCACAATGGAAATTCGGCTTCAAGTCCAACTTTGCGGATTTGTTCCTCGCGATACCTTCTGAGATCTTCGAGAAAAATATCTCCAAAAACAGCTTTCCGGTCGCCTGCCTCTATTCGCTTGTCCATGGCTTTTTGCATCACCCGATTGTAGCTCTCCATGTCTGCAGCATCCAGGTAGACTTTCTGCAACGGCACACCAATGGCCTCGGCTTGTCTGTCGAGCAGCTCCTCGCCCACTCCGTGCATGGTAATTCTCTTTTGAGGCATGCTGATGGTGGTGAGCAAAGTGGAAACTTTCGCACCTCGTTTCTGCAGTTCGTAAAGCGCCAGCGAGGAGTCCTTGCCTCCACTCCAGTTCATAAAAACGGTCTCTGTTCTTGCCATTTCGGTTGTCTTTTCAGAGATCAATTTTAATGTTTTATTGTTGTATTCTGCAAGATTGGTATAAGCTCATGACCGCAAAAGAATTCAACCTACTTACCAGAATGGAACGGTACGAAGCTCTCCGCAAAAACGGTGAGTTTGTGGTTTCGCGGTTTTTTGGCAGCTATAACGTCCATCTCTATCTGCTGGGCGACCTCAAAGTGGAAGTGTGGCAGCGACTCGGTTTTCGCACAATCGACTACATCGAGATCCTTACCAATAAGGATGCGCTGCAGGAGTACATGGATAATTTGGATCTAGATGGTGATTTGGGACTAGGTGACTAATGCGTCCTCGTCCTCCCTCCCCCTGCGGGTACTCCCTCCAGAGGGAGATAGCGCGCAGCTACGGAACATTGAAACATTAAGACCTTAATGACCCTTCACTCCTTAATTCTCTTCAACCTGTGCTGAACTTGTTTCAGTATGTTTTATAAAGCTCAGTTGTAAAGAATTACTTTCTCAACCCCCCCAAATTTCCCAGGCTTTTTCGGCCTGGAGGTGTAGCATGTTGATTCCGTTGGAAGTGAGTGCTCCTTTGGCTTTCCCGGCTTTTAGGAAAGCAGTCTCTTCCGGGTTGTAAACCAAGTCAAAGATCAAGTTGCGACCGGTCAAAAACTCGTAGGGAATCTCCGGCTTCTCCTCCACCTTCGGGAAAGTACCCAGCGGTGTCGCGTTCACGATCAACGGCCAGTGCTTTACTGCGTTCTCGTTGAGATCTTTGTAGCTCACCTGGCGCTCGCCTTCGGGGGTTCGCGAAACAAAAAGGCTGTCGATGCCGAGCTGACGCAGTCCGTAGGCCACGGCCTTTGCCGCACCACCCGTGCCCAGCACCAGTGCCCGCTCGTGGTGATTTGCCAAAAATGGTTTGATGGATTGACGAAATCCGTAGACATCGGTGTTGTGGCCGATCGTTTTGCCATCGCGAAAATCAATCGTATTAACTGCTCCGATCTTTTCGGCTTCATCGCTCAGTTCATCCAAAAAAGGAATCACAGACTCTTTGTAGGGAATAGTCACGTTGAGACCAGAAAACTCATTCTCCTCAATCAGCGACTTAAACTCACCGATTTCAGCCAATTCGTAAAGCTCGTAACCATGATCTGTCAGCCCTTCTTTTTTCCACTTCTCAGTAAAAAACTTCTGCGAAAACGAATGAGACAAACTTTTGCCAATGAGTCCGAATTTTTTCATGATGCAAGGATAGGGAAATGGGAGGTATGCTCCCTACCGGTCGCGAGAAAAGCCTCACTACATTCGGTTAGATAAGGTAGATATAAAGTTGCGCGGGTGATAGCCACTCCACAACTTTATTTCAACTTTGTCTCTGCTTGTCTCCAGAAATTTGATACACCACAACTCATCCACTAGAAGGAACAATGGCAAAAACGAGCCAACACCAAACAACCTTATCTCCACTTTTCACCATCGACCGAAGGAAGATTTACATCACGACTGAAAAGAATTTTCAGGAGCGTTCCGGCCAACTATTCCTCACCACAAACCCACGATTCACTTCAACCAGCCTTTCGCCTTGCTCCACCACCTGAACCAGCATCACTGATCGACCAAATTCTGACAAAAGTCCCTTTACTTTCTTTTTAACTTCTGTTGCATTCCACGTCTCTACTCTTTCGTCTACCGAGCGATTAAACAGAGCCAGCCAGCTTTTCTTCGGCAGCGCCACCCAGAGCGTATTTCCCTTGAAAAACTGATCTACTTCCTTCTCGAAAGCAAACCAGCCTGTCGGATAGCGACTTGTCGAATACTTTGGCGATTTTGCCTTTGCCATGTTTTTAAAATGATGAAAAAAGTAGCCCTTCATCATCAGCACCGGATCGGGCTTTTTCCATCTGTTTTCTTCGAGCACCTGCCTTCCGGCTTCGGTACTGAAAATCTCTAGCTGACGATCGAGCTTGTCCATTTTGTAGCGGAGTTTGTCTTTTCCATTTGGACCAATCCAATGACTCCACTGCGGTGAATTGTTGAAACCCAGGTAAAACTTGCAAGCCACTTCTAGGTGCATCAATCGGCCCGTTGCGAGTTCTTTTATCACGTAGTCGATTTCACCGTGAGTGCCGGCAGTAGAAGTCAACTGTCGGTTGGCCAGCAGCAACTCAAACTGCGAGCTGTTGGTAATCCAAAATTCCACCAATCGCTCGAAGCGTTTGCCGAGCAAAAGTTTGTGTTCGGTTTGCAACGCTTCTTTAAGCGGCTCGGGGTTGCTGTCGAGCTCGTGAAGCCAGTCGATGTGGAGGTTGTACTGCTCGCGAAACCAGGTTTCGTCCAGCACGTCAAACCGCTGTTTGGGAACGTGGCCGTTCATCAGCGGCACGCTGCCAATCACCCAGGCGAGCTCCGCTACAAGTTGGTTTTTGAAAAGTCTTTCGCTCATTTATTACGTTAAATTTCAATGCTTCACGATTTAAATGAAAGAATTTTTATTAAGTTAGAGCTGTATTCGAACTAACTAAAAAACTATATCTATGAACAACTCTAAGCTATTTTACTCAATATTGCTCCTTGCTTTTCTTGGAGTCACTAGTTGTGAAAAAGAAACTGAATTCAAGAAATCGAACAGTTATGACTTCTCAAAGGATCAATACTTGAATATTGACCCTGAAACTTCTAAAAGGTGGGTTGCTGAAACTGCAGAAAAATTTGAAAACCCAAACCAACGTAATTCTACAGAAACGTATACTTTACAAGAAGCTCTGTTTCTTTCAGAAGCATCATTAAACTTTTTGAGAGGTGAACCAGAGTCATTAGACACTCGAAATATTTCAAGGTATACCGAGAGTTTCTCACTGACGTCTTTTGATGAGAACGGGACTAAAATGATTCATGAGACGGATTTATTTCAGCTCATGTCTGAGGTTAATCAATTCATTGACAATAAATTGACAAGCGGATTTGGCGTCAACCTTGTCGACTTGCACATTAACTCAACAGGGAGTGGTGAAGTGACTTTGCTGGCGGCAGTTGACACCGCTCCAATTAATACGAACTGGATAGATGCGTTTAATGAGTTTGACCCTGAAGAAAAGTATTATTCTATTGGTATTCCGCAAGCTCAAAACCCTGCTCCTAATTGCTATAATCAACCATATAATGGTGGGTGTTCTTCCGCTACAAAAAGAAGTTGGAAAGCTATTAATTCAGAGTTGAATGAGTATTACTTCCCCCTTCTACAGCGCGAAGAAGAATACCACTTTGAGAATGTAACTATTCTTTATTGGGTTTCACATTGGGACTTTGCAACATTGTATCCAAATGAAAACTGCGTAGAAATTCCTTATGCAACTTGGGGCTGTCTCGATCACTTATGGCAAAATGAAGGAGTCTATTATTATAACAACTTGTATCCGCACTCTCAACCGTCTGAATTATTTGCATGTGTCACTGGTGATAGAATGAATACTTACATGGAAAAAGTCCAAGAATACTTAGCCTGGAGAATTGCTGAGAATCAAGCTCTTGGAATCAACAGAAATGCTGTGGCTTATCTAAACTACGTAGGTGACTGCACACCTGTAGCACCTCCTGGTGAGACTATAAATACTTATACAATGGGGCATAAATTCGAATACAAGCTTGGATTGAAGGTCTATGAATAATTGTAACCTCAAAAACCTCACGCTAGTTATCCTAATCTCATTATTCGCTAGATTAGTCGTTGGGCAAGACCTAGAACTAGCTTATCCAATTGACGGAGATTTTCAATCAAGGCAGTTCCTGGATGCTATTCTGATAAACGATAAGTCTTTTGTTTTGCACAATGAAATGGACTCTCTATTGACCATTGAGAAAATTGACATGGAAACGATGTCTTCTCAGTTAAGTGCCACATTTAATTTTCATGAACTATTCGGCACTCAGGTCGTCAACCTCGCAAAGGTCGTGGTAGTGGAAGATGAGCTTCACATTCTAGGAATCGTGACTCTACCTACAGAAACGAAACTCTACTTGTGTCGAATTACGGTCTCACAAGATTTACAATTGATCAATCATGACTTAACAGAATCAGAACTCTCCAATCAGGACTTTTATGAGCATTGGAAAATTCTTCAATTAGAATCGGGTGATTTAGTCCACGCAGGACTCAGACTCACTCCTGCGAACACTGATGTGTATTTGATGAAAACCAACAACAGTTTAGAGATTACTGGTTCAACCTGGGTAGATCAAGATTGGGAGGAGTACCCATTTTTCACAACCGGCTTCGCATCAGAATTGATAGGCAGCAATATTCATATTTCGATGATGAATGAAACGACAATTTTAGATTCTGACCTTCAATTTATTAATGAATATAATTTCAATCAATTTTACGATATCGGTGTACCGGCATGGAATTCTGTGTTCTTTAATAGCAGCATCAGCACTGGCGATCACCAATTCATTCAGTCCATGCGATTCACGGAAAACGAGGATCTGCTTTTCGACAATCATTTGTGGAAGATTGACGCATCGGGAAATGTGGCTGATTCTTTATTTATCGAGCTGCCTGAATTTGAAGCTCGTACGGTTTACCAAACTTTAAACCTTCACGCAAATGTTTTGGGGTTGGGATCAATGTTGCAAGACGAACACGATGGAAATCTGCAGGTCGGTAGTGGGTTGTTTTTTGCCACGATAGATACTTCACTTAACATTCTGTGGACTGATCATTTTTACGAAAGCTCAAATACATATCGACTCTATCGAGTATTTGCAAATGAACATGCTCTTTTGGGAATCGCTAAAGAATTCTCCTCCGACAACTCAGTTGAGCTCCTCTTCGTGAAATACGATCCGGCAGTAGTCGGTCTCAGCACAAACAACTTCAGTGCAAACAAAAAAGACATTCAAATTTTCCCAAATCCGGCCTCGGAAAGTGTGAAAATCAAGAGCGATGGCTTTTCTTTCAATCGCATCGAAATCAAAAATCTATCAGGAAAACTGGTCGAAGCGAAAGACTGCCTTCCAGCCAAAAGCGTTGCTGTCTATCTACAAAATTTCGCTGAAGGAATTTATTTCGTGACTGTTTCAAATGACGATCATCGGGAAGTCCAGAAACTCGTTGTTGCCAGATAGTTCACTGCTTTCTTTTTCTCTTTCTAATCTTGCTGAGTTAAGGACTTGGCATTCCCTTTCAAACCGTATCTTTGCAAAAAATTTTAGCGATGCGAGTAGTTGGCGATATCCCAGACGAGTTGATGAAAATCACACTGTTTAAGTGGAACGAAAAGTACCTGATCAAATTTGAGATCGGGCAGTTCGAACAGGTGTATAAAATCAACTCGGGTGAAGTGGCCGGCATTGAGGAGTTAAAGAAAATAGTTACCCCGGAATTTAAAGATTCGATCCTCGGCCGGTTTGTGCAAATGCGCACCGACTTTGCCGAAACATTCCAGAAAAATATCAACTCATGAAATCGAGTACACTTTCACTGATTTTAAATATCGTTCTGCTCATTGCCGTGGCCGTGCTTTTTGCCCGCGAGTTTACCGGTGAGGCTGAAGAAACCAAACCCGAAGTAGAAAAAACTGCCGAGCAGGAAGATCAACCTGAAGAGGTTTTGAAAGACACTTTGGACATCGCCTCGATCTACCAAAAAGACCTGGTGATTGCTTACGTAAACTCCGATTCGATTGACGCCAACTACAAGTATTTGAAAGAAAAAGAGGACGAACTTATTCAGCGAACTCGTCAGAGTGATGCCCGCGTAAAACGCGAGATGAACAAAGCTCAAAACCGTTACAACGAGTTGATGCAAAAAGCGCAATCTGGCGGATTCACTTCCGAACAGGAATACATTGATGCCGAAGCGGAAGTGGCAGAGTTGCAGCAACAAATAGAAAGGCTCAGAACTGAAGAAGCGAACTCTCTCAGTCAGGTGCAACGAGAATTGCAAATGCAGTTTTCAGAAAAAGTAAACGACTTTTTGGACCGCTACAGCGATGATCGCGATATCGACATCATCTTGAGCTACATGCCTGGCGGGCAATTGCTCTGGGCAAGCGATTCACTCGAAATCACTGAGGAAGTACTCGAAGGACTAAACCGCGAATACGAAGCCGAAACGGCACCTAAAAACCCTACGAAGGAGTAAGAAATGATTGTAGCCGAGCAAAAGAAAAAAGAAAACATAGCCGAATATATTCTCTTCATCTGGCAGATGCAGGACCTTGTGCGCGCTGCCAATTTCAAGAAAGAAATGGTAGAGGGATTTGTGCAATCTTATGCCGAGTCTGACGAAAACTACAAGAAAGAGAAACGCTGGTTTATGGAGCTCATGGCCGACATGAAAGATGAGGGCATTGAGAAAAAGGGAAACCTGAGCGAGATCAACGAGCTCATCAGCGAGATGTTCTACCTGCACAACACGCTGCTGAACGTTATCAAAGACAAAAAATACATTGAGCTATTTAGCGAAGCTCAACCCAACATGGCGGCCTACCTTCAAAAGGCAGGTGGATCTACTTCCAACGATGTGGAAACTTGCCTGACTGCACTTTACGGTTTGTTGGTTTTGCGACTCAAAAAAGCCGATATCTCCCAGGAAACCGAAAAAGCCATGGAAACCTTTAGCAGGCTCATGGCTTACCTATCGCAAAAATACAAGGCGATGAAAAAAGGTGAAATGAATTTTAATTTGAATTAGCCTGAAATCACTCCAGGTTTATTTTAGTCTCCTCAAGTGTGTTCAGGTCAATCAAAACAATGCTCGATGTTTGCCTGATTTCTCCTGAATAGTTTCCATTTTCCAGAGTAATCAATTCGCGATCTACTCTTTCGGCTATCAA